>NZ_JBFEGN010000001.1:0-268376 GCF_047228825.1 Siminovitchia jepli | reverse complement strand
TATAGAATATTCTGAAATATGCCTTCTAAAATTAGAAGTTCATTGTCACCGCCCTCTGAAAGCGTGCTTTCTTTTTGTGGGTATATACGAAAAAAGGGAACATCGCAAAAAGCTTGTAAAGAGGATTATATTGACAAAAGAAGCTGTGAAAGTTATAATAACTTTTGTTGCCCAGGGGTGATGATGATGAAATGGACAGTAGCCGAGTTACATAAATATCAAAACGATGTAATGGAGCTTGATGAGACAATCAACGTGAAGCATGTACTGCAAAAGGAAAATCCCGATATTAGGGATATGTCACCGGTCCGTGTCAAAGGGACAGCCGACGTTGACTCTCGTAAAGTTACTTTTCATCTTCTGATGACGGGTAAATTTACTTTGCCATGTTCGAGAACATTGGCAGACGTTGACTATCCTTTCCACATCCGATCAATAGAAACATTTTTATTAAGACCTTCGGATTACAATTTGGATGAAACGGATGAAACCCATGTCGTTCAAGGCGGAACAGTTGATTTAATGCCGATTGTTTATGAACTGCTCCTGCTGGAAATACCGATGCAGGTTTTTTCGGAAGAGGCAAAAGCAGACAGTGGCCTGCCTGCGGGCAATGGATGGGAAGTCCTTACAGAGGATCAGCTTGCGCAAGCCAGGGAATACGAGAAGCAAAAGATTGATCCGCGGCTGGCAGAGCTTGGCAAATTGCTTGAAAAAAACAAAGACGATCAAAAATAATAAGATCATGGCACTGTAAGGAGGTGGGAAGAATGGCTGTACCTAAACGAAGAACTTCCAAAACTGCAAAAAGACAACGCCGGACTCATTTTAAATTACGCGTACCTGGAATGGTTGAATGCCCAAATTGCGGCGAATTGAAACTTGCCCACCGCGTTTGTAAAGAATGCGGAACATATAAAGGGAAATCGGTAGTAAACGATTGATTTCGAAGAATGAAAAAACGTGATGAGGAAAAACTCTTCACGTTTTTTCTTTTTTTCTAAGAAAGTATAACTTGCTAAACATTTCCTTCAAAAAAAGCTTATCTGTGTCTAGCTCCGACGCACAGGACGTGCTAGTGCAGGCGAAGCGACAGGACAAGGAAAGCTTCGACAGCATCGTCATCGCACGAAGGAAAAGCGTAAGCTTTTTCGAGGACGTCGCCGCATGAGCCTGCCGACGCACAGGACGTGCCAGTGCAGGCGAAGCGACAGGACAAGGAAAGCTTCGACAGCATCGTCATCGCACGGAGAAAAAGCGTAAGCTTTTTCGAGGACGTCGCTGCCTGAGCCTGCCGAAGGAAAGGACGTCCTGGTACCGCCGGCGCCACAGGACGTGGCGGCCTAAGGCGGCCAAGCGCCTACCGACTAAGAGATTAGCGCCTATTGTGCTCCTGCGGCGTAGCTTATTCGGGGAAGTATAGGCTTACCTTGTCGCAAAGCTGCCAGATGCTAAATCTTTCCTGCGATAAGGAAGCATAATTTAAATTAGCAGCTTCACTGGCCTGTACATTGCTTTTAAATACCGGAATGAAAAGTGCTTATGTACTTCGGACAAGCAAGTTAACCGCTTCTTGGACGAGATCTTCCGTCTTCTTTGTTCCTTCCGCTTCTGCCTGTTTTACACATTCTACCAGGTTTTGGCTGACAATTACGCCGATCGTGCGGTCAATGGCTGCCCTCGATGCAGACAATTGTGTAATCACATCTTTGCAGTCTTTTCCCTCTTCCATCATTCGCAAGATGCCGCGCAATTGTCCTTCTATTCTCTTTACTCTATTTTTTAACGGGTCATTATAGTGCATAGTACATGCTCCTTTCCAAATACATTGTCAAGTTAATTCAACATTATACCTTATGGGGAAGGCGGTAAATCAAGCTTAAAGTTTTGCCCCCTTTTCATTATAATGGATCATAATGGATGAAAGCAGAATGGAGGCAAACGATGGGGGATTTTATTCAATTTAAAACAGATGAAGGTCTTCTTTTTGGGAAAATTACAAGACCGGAAAAACGAAATGCCGTCAATTTCCGGGTCATGGACGGCTTTCGGGAAATGCTTGACCGGGCCGAAAGGGACAGTTCCGTAAAAGCGGTTGTTATTACAGGTGAAGGCGATAATGCCTTTTGTGCGGGAGGGGATGTCGAAGAATTTCATCGGCTTAAAACGCAAGCGGAAGCCATTTCCATGTTGTCAAGAATGGGAAGCTTATTATGCAGGCTGGCGATGCTTCCAAAACCGACCCTTGCATCCATAAATGGCACAGCCGTCGGGGGCGGGAGTGAAATAGCTGCCGCATGCGATTTTAGAATTGCACGCCGAGGTGCAAGGCTCGGCTTTATTCAAGCCAACCTCGCCATCACAACCGGGTGGGGAGGGGGGAGCCTGCTGTATGAGCGCTTGGGTCCTTCCGTTGCATTCAAATTATTGTCTGAAGCGGATATATATACAGCCGATGAAATGAAAGAAATCGGTTTTTTGCAAGAAGTGTATGATACGCTAACGGAGCAGACAGCCTTCGAATATATGGCAAAAATGCTGCAAAAAGATTCAGGTGTCATAGAAGCATATAAAAAGGCAATGATCGAGAAATTTCATGCTGTCCGTTTACAAGAACGGATGGAAAATGAATGGAAGCGGTGCGCAGAACTTTGGGCGCGTAATGCCCATCATGATGCAGTTTCCCGTTTTCTAAAGCAATAAATGTAAAATCCCGTTATTCTATCTTCTCTATTACATGCATATGTATGTGTTAAAAAGCCGGGAGTGATAAATTATGGCGACAGGACGCCAAGATGCGTGGACAATGGATGAAGATAGAATGCTTGCGGAAATTGTACTGGAACATATCAGGACAGGGAGCACCCAATTAAAAGCTTTTGAGGAAGTGGGCGAGAAACTGTCGAGAACCGCGGCGGCATGTGGATTCAGGTGGAATTCATTTGTCAGGAAGAAATACAAAAATGAAATATCCGAAGCGAAAAAAGCAAGAAAGGCTTACCCGAAACAGGAACGAAAAGAGCGCGCTCCGGCTGCAGGGGAAGAGCCAAAGGAAAAAGCAAAAACACTTTCTGTAAAAGACATCATTCAATTTTTAATGGATATGGAAGCAGCACAGTCCAACATTCAATCCGGATCGGAAATACAAGAAAAGTTAAAAAGGGAAAATGAGGGGCTGAAACAGGAATTGGCAGAAACGAAGAATCAACTGGATAAACTAAAAAACGAGTATTTTCGCTTGAATAACGATTACGCATCCCTTTTGGGAATACTGGAAAAAGCAAGGGAAGTTGCTGCGATAGACCGGGGGGAACCAAGGCAGAAAGAGAAAGCGCAAACATAAAGTGAAACTTCAATCAGCGGGGGGCTTTTCCCCCGCTGATTGTTAGCCACCTCCATCCGGTTTTGACAAAGGTTGAGGAAGGACTTATCGGTTAATCCGGAATGCTTCATTCCGGTCCTGAAACACCGTGATTTGGAGGCGCCTTCCGGACAAATGACATGATACCGGCAATTAAATAGAGAAGGGCGGGCAAAAAACCGAACCCAACCGAAACAATACCGGTCAACACTGCACCAACGATGAACATCCATCCGGCCAGTTTCGGGTTTTTATTGCCTTTAATATTGACAGTGGCAATGATCCCAAAAACAATTCCGAGGACGGCCGCCGCGACCACGGCCCAGCCAAATGCACTCATTCCCCCAAGCACTGAGCTCACTTCATCCGGGTTGACACTTAATGCAGGGTCGTTGGCCATTTCTTCATTCAAATATAACTTCAGTTCATCTGAATTTCCCATCCATGCCAAAAAGGCTCCCCACAAGGAAAGCAACGCACTTAATATGATACCGATAATTCCCAATGTTATTTCACCTGTTCGTTTCATCAAGAATCCCCCTCTTTTGGTGAAAGTAAAATTCCCTTTATATAGTACGGAGAAGAAGGAAAATAGTTTCAATTGATTTCAAGTAGAAAAAAAAAGAGGGATTATTCCCTCTCGGAAGGCGGCTCCGGCCGCGGAAAAGCTGAATCCGGGTTGCCGCCTGTGGTTCACCAGCTTTAACATGGTTATTCATTTCCGTTTTTTTGCTCTGAAACTCCTTCTGGATACCAAACGAGAGGATTTTCCCCTAAATCCCTTTCCACATTATAGGTAACCGGCTGAAAGTCCATTTTTTCGAAAAAAGGCCGCGAATTCATTCTGGGATTGGTTTTTATGGGCATTTTAAAGCTTTTTGCATAGTTTACAAGCTCTGTTCCCAAACCTTTTCCCTGATAATCCGGAAGCACTTCCAACTTCCACAATTCCAAATAATCCTGGGGCGGATCGAAATACTGGTCATATTTGGCATCCCGCTTGTAAAGACTCATTCTCGCCACCAGTTTATCTCCATAATAAATTCCGTAAAAAGGAGAATCTATTTCATCTTCGACAAAATTTGTTTGTAAATCTTCGAGCATGGAAAGCTCTTGGGCGCCATATTCCTTAAATTGTTTGAAATCTTCCATCGTTTTATAGTTGATCTTTAATTTTTGTACTTCTGCCGGCATAATTTCATCCCCTTATAAAACTTTTTTGTTAGAAAATATTATTTTAGTTTTATTATATAACAAAGCCTGAAAAAATTCAGATATAATGGTAGAAAACGGCTGCTTTAAAAAGGCATCCTCCCTTTAGTATAAAGTAGAAACCAAATAATGGCGGGAGCAGGTGATGGTATGAAAGTCGGGATTATTGGAGGCGGCTCCATTGGCTTGCTATTGGCGGCCTACCTTGGAAAATTTTTCGACATCACGGTTTATACCCGTACGGAAGAACAAGCCAGGGAGTTGGGGGAAAATGGTATCCAATTGATCACTCTAAGTGGAGAACGCTTCACCAAGGTAAGTGCCAGCACGGAATCAGACAGTTTGAACGGACAGGATTTTATCTTTGTGGCGGTAAAGCAATATCATTTAAACGATCTTATTCCGGTTATTTGCAAGATCGCAAGCCATGTCCCGATCTGTTTTCTTCAAAATGGCATGGGGCATCTTGAATGGTTGCCAAGCCTTCCGAATGAAACCATTTTCGTTGCCACCGTTGAGCACGGCGCCAAGCGAAAAGGCAGGAGGACGGTAGCCCATAATGGGGTCGGCAAAATTAACATCGGATTATATCGTGGCGACAGCAGAAGTGATCA
Source organism: Siminovitchia jepli (assembly GCF_047228825.1). Classification (NCBI taxonomy): domain Bacteria; kingdom Bacillati; phylum Bacillota; class Bacilli; order Caryophanales; family Bacillaceae; genus Siminovitchia; species Siminovitchia jepli. Next base: position 263,189 of record NZ_JBFEGN010000001.1, on the reverse strand, counting down.
AAAATTTCCGGACTGCCGCGATCCGGAGTTTCCGTTTCAGTTTCATCATGATTATGAAGGGATGCTTGTTGAAAAATTAATTGCAAATGTACTGATCAATCCACTGACCGTTATTTTTCAGGCGAAAAACGGCGTTCTCGTGGAAAATCCTTATTATTTTCAGCTTTTCAGGCAGTTGTTTGAAGAGGTATATGAAGTTTTCCCGCATGGTGAGAAGGAAAAAACATTTCAAAAAGTAATCCGGATATGTCAAAATACGAAAGACAACACCTCCTCTATGCTAAAGGATGTTCAGGAGGGAAGAAAAACCGAAATTGAGGCAATATTGGGCTACGTGCTTCGTACAGCCTTAAAAAAAGGGATGAAGCCTGCAACGATACAGGCGGTTTATCTCATGGCAAAAGGGATTGAACAAGAAAGGAGTTGAAGAGAGAAGTTGGCAGCGTTTTTTTCATCTGCAGTAGCATTTTTTATTACAATCCCGGTTCTTTTTTATATACTGCTCTTTACGCTCGTAAAACAAATAACGAAAAACCACCGCTTGGCATTGAACAGTGCGATTAACGCGACGACATTTGTTTTGGTAATCTCAGTTCATTTTATCATTTTGACGATTTGGGGACGTTCCTTTCTCGGGTTGATTATCCTTGCAATGCTGATCCTTGCCATTATTTTTACTTTTTATTATTGGAAGACGAAGGAAGAAATTCATTACCAAAAGGTTTTTATTGGCTATTGGAGATTAAACTTTCTTATGTTCACACTCCTGTATATCGGTTTCGTTCTTTATGGCATTATATCCCGCGCAAAGGAAATGCTGTCTGTATGAAGCAGGCAGGAAAATGTATTTTAACGATTTTGTCTGCTATACTCTTCTTGATTGAAACAGTAGGAGAAAGGGAGTACCTTATATGGAATTGCAAAATACCGTTGTTCCTGCTACGAACCGTTTTGCCTCTTTATATATAGAAAATATGGAGAAAATCAAAGAATATTTTCATTATGATATCACAGAAAATGGCATATTCAGGCAACGGTATCGGGATGTAATGAAAAGGGATTTTAACAGGACCCGTTTGGCCGCCTGCATGGAAAAATATATGAGCCGATTTCCAAAATCGGATGCCACGGGGCTGGCGCTGGAAAAACTCCGCGATCCGCAATCGGTTGTTGTGATCGGGGGCCAACAAGCCGGTTTGTTGACAGGCCCTTTATATACGATTCATAAAATCATTTCCATCATAAAGCTTGCCGAACAACAAGAAAAAGAGCTGGGAATTCCTGTTGTACCTGTTTTTTGGGTAGCGGGAGAAGATCATGATTACCAGGAGATCAATCACCTTTACATAAAAGAACATCGAACGTTGAAAAAAATGACGTATCCCCAACAAATGGGAAGCAAGAAAATGGCCTCCCATATTGAATTTGATAAAGAGGTCATGAAGAGGTGGATTCGCCAACTATTTTCAATGATGGGAGAAAGGCCCCATACAAATGAAATGCTCCTTCTTTTGGACGAAGCCGCTCACCAAGCGGATACACTCGTTGACTTTTTCTCATATATTGTGCTTTCATTGTTCAAAGATTACGGGCTTCTCTTGATTGATTCTGCAGATCCTTCTCTTCGGGAACTGGAAAAGCCGTATTTCGCTAGGCTGATTGAGCTGAACCAGGATATTGCTTCGGCTGTTTTATCCCGCCAGGCCGTCCTTGATCAAAGAGGCTTTCACCGGGCCATTGATATGGACGAAAATGCGGCCAATCTGTTCTTGAATACAGACAAGGGACGGGAATTGCTTTTGTTCGACTCCGCAAAAAAGGTGTTTATCAGCAAGGGCGGAGATGTCATGATGACAGAGGAACAATTGCTTCAGCTCCTTGAGCAGCATCCTGAAAGCTTTAGCAATAATGTCGTAACACGCCCGTTGATGCAGGAGTGGCTGTTTCCCACTTTGGCCTTTATCGCCGGTCCCGGAGAAATCGCCTATTGGGGCGAACTGAAAACGGCCTTTGAAACAGCCGGCATGACGATGCCTCCAGTCGTACCCCGGCTAAACGTTACATTACTTGACCGTTCTATCGAAAGGGAATTGGAGGAACTGGATTTATCATTGGAAAAAGTGCTTCAATGCGGATGCGAGGCGGAAAAGGAACAATTTTTAAAGAACATTCAAGACAGGCAATTGGATGCTCTTGTGCAGCAGACAAAAGAAAGCCTTCAGAAGCATTATCAAAAAATCCGGGCCCATATTGGTCAAGTTGACAGGGGACACACCCGCCTTGCCGATACCAATTTGGCGTTCCACCTTCAGCAGCTTGATTTTCTTAAAAGGAAAGTGGAGGAAAGTATAATGAAGCAGCATGAAGCCGTGTTGAACAAATACTTGCATGTCGAACAAATGCTCCGTCCGGACGGCCGCCCGCAGGAAAGGTTTTGGAACATATTTTATTTCCTGAACGATTATGGCCCGCATTTCATCCATTCTCTTATAAACATTTCATACGAATTTGACGGAAAGCACAAAGTGTTAAGAATATAGTCCAAAAAAACCGAATCCGATCCGGATTCGGTTTTTTTTATCGAAATACGAGATATAAAAGTGCTATTAAATTTTAAAAAAATAGTGGTTGCAGGTGGGGGATTGTGGTACATTTAATATAGAAAGTGGGGGCATGGGTCATGTTCATGGGTGAATATCGCCACAACATTGATACGAAAGGCCGTTTGATCGTGCCTGCCAAATACCGTGAACACCTTGGGGAATGTTTTGTCATTACAAGGGGCCTTGATCAATGTTTGTTCGGCTACCCACTGTCTGAATGGAAATCGATTGAAGAAAAGTTGAAAGCTCTCCCCTTAACGAAAAAAGATGCCCGGGCCTTCACGAGGTTTTTCTTCTCGGGAGCAGTAGAGTGTGAACTTGATAAACAGGGAAGAGTCAATTTGCCCGCCTCCCTCCTCGATTATGCAAAGCTGGAAAAAGAATGCGTCATCTTGGGCGTGTCCAATCGTTTTGAGATTTGGAGCAAGGATATATGGGAAGACTATTTTTCAGCTTCAGAAGAATCATTTGCGGAAATCGCTGAAAACATGATTGACTTTAACATATAAAGTCCCCGGTCTCAAAGTTGAATTGGATGGTGAAAGCTTTGTTTAAACATGAAACGGTATTGCTGGAAGAATCTGTTGAGGGGCTGAATATTCGCCCGGACGGTATCTATGTGGACTGCACGCTTGGCGGAGCCGGGCACAGTGCTTATATACTTTCCAGATTAACGGAAGGCGGGAAATTGTTTGCGTTTGACCAGGACGAAACAGCCCTGCAATATGCACAGGAGAAGCTTGCAGATTATGGGGAACAATTTACGGCCATTAAAAGCAATTTTAAATTTCTCCAAGACGAACTTCACAATCGGGGAATAGATCATGTAGACGGTGTTTTGTACGATTTGGGTGTATCATCGCCGCAATTGGACACACCGGAGCGCGGGTTTAGTTATCATTACGACGCGCCACTTGACATGAGAATGGATTTGGATGGAGAGTTGACAGCGCATGATATTGTCAACGGCTGGCCTTATGAAGAGCTTGTAAGAATATTTTTCCGCTACGGAGAAGAAAAGTTTTCCAAACAAGTGGCGAGGAACATTGAAAGAACAAGGGAAAAAAAACCGATAGAAACAACAGGTGAACTTGTGGAGATTATTAAGCAAAGTATTCCGGCACCGGCGAGAAGAAAAGGGGGCCATCCGGCCAAGCGCATCTTTCAGGCGATTCGCATCGCAGTGAACGATGAGTTAAAGGCATTTGAAAGTTCGCTCAAACAGGCCATCAGCCTGTTGAACCCGGGCGGAAGAATTTGCGTGATCACTTTTCATTCCCTGGAAGACAGGATTTGTAAACAGCTGTTCAAGGAAGCCAGTTCCGTGCCGGATCTGCCTCCGGGGCTGCCTGTTATACCGGATGAGTTGAAGCCGCACATGAAATTGATTACAAGGAAACCGATTGTTCCGTCAGAAGCGGAACTTGCAGTAAATAACCGGTCCAGATCGGCCAAGTTAAGGATCGCCGAGAAACGATCAAAAAATTAAGAGAATGGGGGAAGATGTGTGAGTAATCTTGCTCGAAAGCAATATGAGCAACCTGGTCAGTCTTTGGGGACGAAAGACCTGCCAGTAAAAAAAGTTCAGCGCCATGCCCGCATCAGTCCCGGGGAAAAAGTTCTTTTTATGATTTTTGTATTGTTTGTTACTTTTATGGCTGTTAAAATAGTAAGTGTACAAGCTTCTATTTATGAAGTGAACAAAGAAATCCAGGATGTCCGTGCATCCGTCCAGGAACAAGCTAAAATAAATGATGATTTGTCCCTGCAAGTTGCTGATTTAAGCAAATATGAGCGTGTCTGGAAAAAAGCCCAAGAGCTTGGATTGAATTTGAATGAAAATAATGTCAAGGTTGTTGAAAAAAGATGAATGTTCAAAAAAAAAATAGGAACATGGGAGCAGCGCTGTTGTTTTTTTTATTCGGGCTGCTTTTTTTTGTCCTGGCGGTCAGAATTTTGACGATACAATATACGGGTGAGGTCGAAGGAAGGGCACTTGCAGCAAAAGCGGCCCAAAAATATTTGCGCACAGAAATACTGAAGGCAAACCGGGGGACGATTTACGACAGGCAAGGGGAAGTCATTGCCGAGGATTCTTCCTCCTATACCCTTGTGGCCATTTTGGATGAAAAAGCAACATCAGACCCGAAGCATCCCCACCATGTAACCGACCCCGAAGGTACTGCACGGGAATTGGCAAAGCATATTTCCATGAGTGAGGCAGAAATATATGAGCTGCTTACACAGGAAGGCCGCTACCAAGTTGAATTCGGGCAGGCAGGCCGTGATCTGTCCCACAATGTTAAAGAGAAAATTGAAAAATTGAAACTGCCCGGCATTACATTTTTAAAAGAGACGAAAAGATTTTATCCAAACGGCATTTTTGCTTCCCATCTGATCGGCTATGCCCAAAAAGAGGAGGCAGATGAAAAGGCTGCCGAAATCGTCGGGAAGACCGGGATTGAAAAGAGCTACGATAAGTTGCTGCGGGGAACGGACGGTTCGCTGAAATATTCCGGCGATGTGTGGAATTACATATTGCCTAATTCGAAAAAACAAGTCATTGAACCGAAAAATGGCAATGACTTATATTTGACGATTGATAAAAAGATCCAAACGTTTTTGGAAGATGCCTTGAATCAAGTGGACCAGGAGCATTCCCCGAGCCGGATGATTGCCATCGTTGCGGATCCGAAAACGGGGGCAATATTGGGGATGGGACAGCGCCCGACCTTTCATCCGGCAACAAGGGAAGGGATTGATGGAACGTGGCATAATGAAGTTGTTGAATCGTCATTTGAACCGGGATCGACGATGAAGGTTTTTTCCCTGGCCGCTGCGGTTGAAGAAGGGGTATATAACCCTAATGATTCCTACCAATCGGGTGTTTATTATGTCAATAAAAAACAGCCGCCCATCAAGGACCATAACCAGGGAGCGGGTTGGGGGACAATTACCTATCTGGAAGGTCTCCAACGGTCTTCCAATGTTGCTTTTGCATACCTGCTGGAAAAAATGGGTACAGATACGTGGAAGCAATATATGGAAAAATTCAAGTTTGGGGTGAAAACAGGGATTGAACTTCCCAATGAAGCAACCGGCAAAATTTTATATGATTGGCCGATCGAAAAGGTAACGAGTGTTTTCGGCCAAGGGACAACCGTAACGCCGCTTCAAATGGTCCAAGCCATGTCAGCCGTTGCAAATGACGGAAAAATGATGAAACCATATGTTGTGGGTAAAATCGTTGATCCCAATAGCGGAGAAATAAAGGAAACGAATCCCGAAACAAGCGGGCACCCGATCAGTGCCGAAACTGCCAAAAAAGTGCGGGAATACCTGGAAACGGTCATTACCGAAAAAAAAGGAACCGGCCACGATTTTTATCAGCTTGAAGGATATTCAGTTGCCGGAAAAACCGGTACATCGCAAATACCTTCACCAACCGGCGGCTATTTGCAAGGGAGGGAAAACTATATATTCTCTTTTATCGGAATGGCCCCTAAAGAGGACCCGAAGCTTGTCATGTATGTGATGGTTGAAAAACCGAAGCTGAAAGAAACGGAAAATGGCGCCGTTCCGGTTTCAAAAATTTTTAAACCTGTCATGCAAAACAGCTTAAAATACTTAAATATCGAAGCGGAAAAAAAACACGAGACAAAGATGGCCAAAATTCCGGAGTTGACGAAGATGAAAGCAGACGAAGCAGCCGATTATTTAAAAGAAAGGGGCTTGCATCCTGTCGTGCTTGGAAATGGAACGCGAATTGTGGATCATTTGCCAAGTCCGGGCGAAAAGGTGTTGGAAGGCGAAAGAGTGGTCTTAAGGACGGACGGACATCTGTCGGTTCCGGACATGAGGAACTGGTCGAAACGCGATGTATTGAAAGTAGCGGAAATCGCTAAATTAAAAGTAAATATAGTCGGGAGCGGATTTGCCGTCAAACAAAACCCGAAGCCCGGATCAAAAGTGAAGGAAGGAGACAGTCTTGTCGTCAATTTTGAAACACAGCTCCAAATCATTAAAAAGAAAAAAGGAAATAAAACCGGCAATCAAAAAGAACGCCCGTTAAATTGATCAGATGAACCCCCATAAGGCGCCGTGCTGTTCTATGGAAAAAGGACAAGGCATATGTTGTAAAGGAGCCGAATAAAGAGGGGGTTCATTTTTATGAAGCGCGTTTCCGCTGTAACCGTAAGGAAAAGGTTATCTTTTTTTCTCCTTATGGGATTCATTGTTTTTTTGATCATTGACATCAGGCTGGGATATGTTCAATTTGCACTGGGGAATACATTGACAGACAAGGCCCGCGATTCGTGGAGCCGAAATATTCCTTTTGAACCGGAAAGGGGCTTGATCCTGGATCGGAACAACATAGCCATTGCCGAAAATAAAAGCGCCCCCACAGTATATATTGTTCCAAGGCAAATCGAAGATCCGGCCCGTTCGGCAAAAATGCTGGCCGAAGTGCTTGAGGTACCGGCGGATAAAGTCTATAAGCGCATGACGGCCAATTCTTCCATAGAACGATTGCCGGAAGGGAGAAAAATTTCGTATGAGAAGGCGCGGGACGTCAGAGCCCTGGATTTAAAAGGTGTGTATATAGCAGAGGATTCCAAGCGCCATTATCCATTTGGCCGGTATTTATCGCATGTGCTCGGTTTTACGGGGATCGATAATCAGGGGCTGATGGGTCTGGAATTGTATTATGATAAAGAATTGCAGGGAAAAAAGGGGTCTGTGCAATTTTTCTCCGATGCGAAAGGCAGAAGAATGCCTGACATGTCGGATGATTTTGACCCGCCGGTTGATGGCTTTAATCTTCGTTTGACGATAGACACAAAAATACAGACGATCATGGAGCGGGAGTTGGATAACGCCGAAGTACAGTTTAAGCCGGATGGCATAGTAGCAATCGCGATGGATCCAAGCAATGGAGAAATTCTTGCCATGTCCAGCAGGCCCACTTTTAATCCGTCTGAATACCGGGATGTTCCGCAGGAAATTTATAACCGGAATTTGCCGATCTGGAGTACGTATGAACCAGGTTCGACGTTCAAAATCATTACACTTGCAGCCGCTTTGGAAGAAGGAAAGGTTGATTTGGAACATGGGCACTTTTTTGATCCGGGTTCCGTCAAAGTGGGCGGGGCGCATTTAAGATGTTGGAAAAAAGGGGGGCACGGGAGCCAGACGTTTTTGGAAGTCGTTCAAAATTCCTGTAACCCCGGTTTTGTGGAGCTTGGGGACAGGCTCGGAAAAGAAAAATTGTTCAAGTATATTAGAAATTTTGGATTTGGAGCAAAAACGGGGATCGATTTGGCCGGTGAAGGAACTGGAATTCTGTTTAATATGGATCAAGTGGGGCCTGTTGAGCAAGCAACGACCGCTTTTGGACAGGGCGTGTCGGTCACGCCCATTCAGCAAGTGGCCGCTGTGGCTGCGGCAGTCAATGGGGGAACCCTTTATCAGCCTTATATCGCAAAAGAATTGATCGATCCGGCAACAAATGAAGTGGTCATGAGAAAGAGCCCAGTTGCCAAACGGCGTGTCATTTCCGAAAATACTTCCAAGCAAATCCGCCATGCCCTGGAAAGTGTTGTTGCCCAAGGTACGGGTAGAAATGCTTTTATAGATTCATATCGGGTTGGCGGAAAAACGGGAACCGCCCAAAAAGCAAAAGATGGACGTTATCTTGAAAACAACCATATCGTTTCTTTTATCGGGTTTGCCCCGGCGGATGACCCGCAAATCGTCATTTACCTTGCTGTCGATAATCCAAAGGGAACGATTCAATTTGGGGGGACGGTCGCTGCTCCGATCGTAGGACGAATCATGGAAGATTCATTGCGGGCACTTGACATAAAGCCCCGAAAAAAGCAGATTGAGAAGAAAACAAATTGGCTTGATCCGAAAATGGTCACTGTTCCCGATTTAAAGGGAATGACGAGAAAAGAACTATTGCAGCAAATGCTTGACCTGAAGCTTGAGGTGAGCGGGGATGGGACGAGAGTCATCCAGCAGGCGCCCGACCCGGGCGTTAAGGTGGAGGAAGGATCTGTAGTCAGAATTTACATGAAGTAATCATATTAAGCCGAACTGTCTGCCCTCTCCTTTGGGGCAGATTTTTGCTTATATACAATGAATTTAAGAGTTTAACACGAAATCATTTTGGACGATCGGCATTCATTATTCATTGGCCTGGCGAGCCAATGCCATGCCTGTTTAGATGGCATTTCACCGACAACCGTAAAAGGAGCGGCTCACCAATGCCCGCGCTGACATTATTTCACCGAAACGGTGAAAGGACCAGGCCCCCAATGCCCGTTCAGGCGCTATTTCGCCGAAAACGGTCAAAGGAACGGATCCCTTACCGCTCTTTCCGCGTATAAAATAATAGTCAAAGTGGACGGGAGATCAATGACTGGACGAAATGGCTTTTTTGTCAGATGTTAACGTTACATTCAAAAGTTCATTTTATATAATAAAAAAATATTTCATGAAAAGAAACAAGTTCCGTGCAAAAATAGTAAAATTTGTAAGCGGCTTGAAGGATTTTTCTGTTGCGAAAACATGCAACTGTAGATAATATAATGGATGGCAGATGGATTACGACAAAAAAAGTACCACTCCTTTACATATTTGTAATAAGGAATGCATGTTCCTGTATATTCATATAATAGTATATTATCATACAGGATTATGGTAAAATGATGCCAATATTGCAAAGTCATTAACGAAGCATAAAAAATGCGGACCCATGCTTTGAAAAGGGCCGTGATGTTTCATTTATAGAAAGGATCGGAATCATGAAATTACATAGTCTTTTAAAGGCATTGCCGTTAACAAAAGCCCCGCGGGAAAACCCCGATATAAAAAGCATTACAAACGACACCCGAAATGTTGGGCCAGGTGCGTTATTTATTTGCATAAAAGGACATCAAACGGATGGCCATCATTTTGCAAAAGAGGCTGTGGAGAAGGGCGCTGTTGCCGTTTTGGCGGAAAAGGCAATGGCTGTGGAAAGGCCGGTTATCATAGTCCCCGATACGAAACGGGCGATGGCTGTTTTGGCTGATGAGTTTTATGGACACCCGACGCAAAGTTTGCATGTAGTCGGAATTACCGGTACAAATGGAAAAACGACAACCAGTATAATGATCGAAAACATTTTTAGGGACGCCGGGAAAAAAACCGGCCTGATCGGAACGATCCATATAAAAATAGGGGATAGAATGATTGAAACAAAAAACACGACCCCCGACAATATTGCACTGCAGCAAACGTTTGCCGATATGGTTGAAGAGGGAGTCCATGCAGCCGCAATGGAAGTGTCTTCCCATGCCCTTGTCCAGGGAAGGGTCATGGGCTGCGACTTTGATGTGGCTGTTTTTACAAACTTGTCACAGGACCACCTGGACTACCACAAAACGATGGAAGAATATAAAAGGGCGAAAGGTCTTTTGTTTTCCCGCTTGGGCAATATTTACGACCGTAACAAACCAAAGTTTGCCGTGATCAACAGCGATGATCCGGCAGGAACATACTTTGCCAAAGAAACTTCAGCCCATGTCATAACATACGGGATCGACCAGCCGGCCGATTTTTCGGCAGAAAGCATACAAATGGGAGCCGACGGGACCTCGTTCATTCTTGCTGCCCCTGATGGGAAACGGCAATTGAAAATGAAATTAATGGGTAAATTCAGTGTATATAATGCCCTGGCTGCCATAACGGCTGCCTATGTCTCGAGTGTTCCGCTTGATTCGGCGATTCATTCCATCGAACAAATGGATGGCGTTCCCGGCCGTTTTGAGGCAGTAAACGGGGGACAGGATTTTTCTGTCATTGTCGATTATGCCCATACGCCTGACAGCTTGGAAAATGTGCTGAAAACCATCCGGCAGTTTGCCAAAAGCCGGATTTTTACAGTCGTCGGATGCGGCGGGGACAGAGACCGGACGAAGCGGCCCCTCATGGCAAAAGTGGCGTGTACCTACTCGTCAAACCCTATCTTCACATCGGATAATCCGCGCACGGAAGATCCGATGGCCATTTTGGCGGATATGGAGAGTGGCGTAAAGGGCCAACATTACAAAGTAATCCCGGACCGCAAAGAAGCCATCCGCGCAGCCATCAGGGAAGCGGGAGAAGGGGATGTTGTGTTAATTGCCGGAAAGGGACATGAAACATACCAAATCATCGGTGAGAAAGTGATTGACTTTGATGATCGCCTTGAAGCAATGAAAGCTATTGAGGAGCTATGATCATGTCCGAATATCATGATGTTTTAACGATCCTTCCCGTGAACCGGGGTATGCTTTTTGCGGTTAAACCGGCAGCGGCCATTGTCCACATAGTTGGTAAATATCCGCATAAATTAAGTATTGGAAAAAAAAGAGGAAAAACAGAATTGATTATGCCAAAAATAAACAATGAATTATATAGAGATCCATGTAAACAAATTTGTCATTTGCTCCAAAATAGCAGCAACGTTGAGGGGGATCTGCGATGATGGAACGTATCATTCTTTTTACGATCGTGATGGCTTTTTTGGTCACTGTTTTATTATCCCCCCTTTTTATCCCTTTTTTAAGAAAATTAAAGTTTGGCCAAAGTATCAGGGATGAAGGCCCGAAATCACATCAAAAGAAAAAAGGGACACCGACAATGGGCGGCATCATTATTTTGCTGTCGATCATCGTGACAACCCTGACCATGACGGGAAAATATTCACAGCCCGGGCTGGATACATATTTGCTGCTGCTTGTTACTTTCGGTTACGGCCTGCTCGGCTTTCTTGATGATTTTATCAAAATCGCCTTAAAGCGAAATCTTGGCCTGACGTCGAAACAAAAATTATTGGGCCAAATTGTGATCGCGCTTATTTTTTATTTTGTATTAAAGCAATTCGGATTTGCTGCGGCAGTGGCGATCCCGTTCACAAATATGGAAGTAGACTTGGGCCCTTTTTATGCGCTTTTTCTTGTGTTTTGGCTTGTCGGTTTTTCGAATGCAGTCAATTTGACCGATGGACTGGACGGCCTTGTGTCCGGAACGGCAGCCATTGCATTTGGGGCTTTCGCCATTCTTGCCTGGAACCAATCCCAATTTGACATTGCCGTGTTCAGTGTGGCTGTCGTCGGTGCCCTGCTGGGCTTTCTCGTTTTCAACGCCCATCCCGCCAAAGTCTTTATGGGAGACACGGGATCTCTCGCACTCGGAGGGGCCATTGCTGCGATTGCAGTGCTGACGAAAATGGAACTGATGCTTCTTTTGATCGGGGGCGTTTTTGTCATTGAAACACTTTCGGTTATTATTCAGGTAATCTCCTTTAAGCTGACGGGGAAAAGAATTTTTAAAATGAGTCCGCTTCATCATCATTATGAGCTGTCCGGCTGGTCGGAGTGGCGGGTCGTGGTAACATTTTGGGCGGTCGCATTGCTTTTTGCCATCTTGGGAATCTACATAGAGGTGTGGGTCTAAATTGAAAAACATCGATTTATATCGCCATAAAAAAATACTTGTGCTCGGCCTGGCAAAAAGCGGGGTTGCCGCTGCATCCCTTTTGCATGAACTCGGTGCTTTTGTCACGGTCAATGACAAAAAGCCCTTTGAGGAAAACCCGGCGGCCCAGGGCTTGCTGGAAAAAGGAATAAAGGTGATTTGTGGGAGCCATCCTCCCGAGCTGCTTGACGACGGCTTTGAACTGATCGTAAAGAACCCCGGAATTCCATATACGAATCCTCTCGTCAGGAAGGCCATTGATAAAAATATACCGATCATCACGGAAGTGGAGCTGGCTTACCAAATATCTGAAGCGGATATTATCGGAATAACCGGGACAAACGGGAAAACGACGACGACAACCCTGATCTTTGAAATGTTAAAAGCAGCAAATAAAAGTCCGCTTATCGCCGGAAATATTGGTACGGTGGCTTCGGAAGTGGCCATGAAAGCATCTGCCGGCAATACGATTGTCATGGAGCTGTCCTCCTTTCAATTAATGGGAATCCGAACATTCAAGCCCCGGATTGCCATCATTACGAACATCTATGAAGCCCACCTTGATTATCATTTAACGATGGATGAATACAGCCGGGCGAAAACGAATATTGCACTGAATCAATCGGAAGGTGACCATTTGATCGTCAATGGTGACCAGGAACATTTGCTGGAGCTGGTGAAGGATTCAAGGGCAAATAAAATCCCCTTCTCAACAAAGCGTGCTCTTGGGGAAGGGATTTCCATCCAAAATGGCAAAATTGTTTTTTTCGAAGAAGAAATTATATCACTTGATGAAATCATTTTGCCCGGAAAACATAATCTGGAAAACATTCTTTCGGCAGTTGCGGCAGTAAAACTGATGGGTGTTGAAAATGAAGCCATTGCCCGTGTTCTTGGCAGCTTTAAAGGGGTGGAGCATAGGACACAGCTTGTCGCGGAAATAAACGGACGGACATTTTACAACGATTCAAAGGCGACAAACATATTGGCGACGAAAAGTGCATTGGAAGCTTTTGAAAGGCCGGTTATTTTACTCGCAGGGGGACTGGACAGGGGCAACAGCTTTGATGAACTTGTCCCTTATTTGAGGGGAGTGAAGGCTTTAATTGTTTTTGGACAAACAGCGGACAAATTGGCCCAAGCGGGAAAAGAAGCGGGAATACGATCCATCCATCATGTCGATAATGTGGAGGAAGCTGTTCCGGTTTCATACAACATGTCCGAACCGGGAGATGTTGTCTTATTGTCGCCCGCCTGTGCGAGCTGGGATCAATATAAGACATTTGAGGTTCGTGGTCATATTTTCGCAGAGGCCGTGCATAAACTGAAAGAGAGCCTATAACGGGTACTTGCAGCGCATACTCCCGTAATGAAGGAGCAGGCTCAATAAAAAGGAGACAGAGGTGCTGTCCGTTGCCTTTTAAGAAATCCACTCCTGATTTTATTTTAATGATTGTTACCTTTACATTGCTGGCTTTGGGTTTAATCATGGTGTACAGTGCCAGCGCGGTTTGGGCAAATTATAAATTCAACGATTCTTTTTTCTTTGCCAAAAGGCAGCTGCTATTTGCCGGACTTGGTTTTGCGGCCATGTTCCTCATGATGAATATTGATTATTGGTCATGGAGAAAATGGGCCAAGCCCATATTGCTCATCTGTTTTCTCTTGCTGCTGGTCGTTTTGATTCCGGGAGTCGGCATGGAGAGAAACGGGTCCCGAAGCTGGATTGGGGTCGGGGCTTTTTCCATCCAGCCGTCCGAATTTATCAAGATTGCCCTCATCTCCTTTTTGGCCAAATTTCTTTCGGAAAATCAAAGGCATATTACAACGGTCAAAAAAGGCCTTTTGCCCTCCCTGGCGCTTGTCTTCTTTGCATTTGGGCTCATTATGCTCCAGCCTGACCTCGGAACGGGAACAGTCATGGCGGGAACGTGCGTTGTGATGTTATTCATCGCGGGTGCAAGAATTTCCCATTTTGTTTTTCTCGGTTTGATGGGGCTTGCCGGCTTTGTCGCCTTAATCATGTCCGCCCCTTACAGAATGGCAAGAATTACTTCATTCCTGGATCCGTGGCAGGATCCCCTGAACAGCGGGTTTCAAATTATCCAGTCGCTGTATGCAATCGGTCCGGGCGGATTGTTCGGATTGGGCCTTGGACAAAGCAGGCAAAAATTTTTTTACTTGCCGGAGCCGCAAACGGATTTCATTTTTGCCGTTTTGTCGGAGGAGCTTGGCTTTATCGGCGGAAGCTTTGTCATCTTGTTATTCGCCCTGTTACTATGGCGGGGAATTAAAATTGCCCTTGGCGCACCGGACTTGTACGGCAGTTTTCTTGCCGTGGGCATCATCTCCATGATTGCCATCCAGGTCATGATCAACATTGGCGTTGTCACGGGGTTGATGCCGGTAACGGGCATCACCTTGCCTTTTCTGAGTTACGGCGGATCTTCACTCACAATCATGCTGATGGCTGTTGGCGTATTGCTCAATATTAGCCGGTATGCACGTATTTGAGAGAAACTCCAAATCGCGGGTTTCTTTTTTTGTTAAATCTGTTCTCCAAATGTTTCTTCTTTTTACATTTAGGCAACAATCTTTATGTTTTACATTTTTCTCTTATAAAATATAGTAAAATAAGATTATGAAAGAGTTTAATGAATATGATGAACACACTGACTTGAGGTGACACGATGAAAATTGTTGTCAGCGGAGGGGGCACCGGAGGCCATGTATATCCGGCACTGGCCCTGATCCGAACGATCAAAGAAAAGCATCCCGATACGAAATTTTTATATATCGGAACGGAAAAAGGGCTGGAGGCCAATATTGTACAAAGAGAAAACATTCCGTTTGAAAAAATACATATTACCGGATTTAAGCGTTCACTCTCGCTCGAAAATATAAAAACAGTCCTGCGCTTTTTTAAAGGGGTAAGGGAATGTAAAAAAAAGCTGAAACAATTTCAGCCGGATGTTGTCATTGGGACGGGAGGCTATGTTTCCGCCCCGGTCGTGTTTGCAGCGGCAAAATTAAAAATCCCCGCTGTCATTCACGAACAAAATAGTGTTCCGGGATTAACAAACAAGTTTTTGAGCCGCTATGTCCAACGGGTTGCCATCTGTTTCGAGTCTTCAAAGGAGTTTTTTCCGGGAGAAAAAGTCATCCTCACAGGGAATCCCCGGGCTTCCGAAGTCATTGGGAAAAAAGGAAAAGGGAGATTGGATCAGTTTGGTTTAAAGGAAAATGCACCGACAGCATTGATATTTGGAGGAAGCAGAGGGGCAAGACCCATTAATGAAGCGGTGATCAAATCATTGGGGCAGTTTGCCAATAAACCTTACCAAATCCTGTATATAACCGGTGAAGCTCATTATCGTGATGTTGAGGAAGAAGTCTCTCTCATCGGATCCTCTCCCAATGTGGCGATTGTCCCGTTTATTCATAATATGGAAGAGGTGCTGGCTGATATAGAGGTTGTCGTCGGCAGGGCAGGGGCCACGTCCCTTGCCGAAATTACCGCACTCGGCCTTCCTTCCATATTAATCCCGAGCCCATATGTCACGAATAATCATCAGGAAAAAAATGCATCGGTTTTAACGGCAGCCGGAGCGGCGATTATGATTCCTGAAAAAGAATTAACAAGCCAAAGGCTCGTTGCCGCGATAGACGAAATTTTACTCGATAAGGACAAATTAAATTCCATGTCTGAAGCATCAAAAAACCTTGGAATGCCGGATGCGTCCAAGCGTTTATATGATGTGCTTTTAAGTGTTGTAAATAATTGCCGTTAACTTGTAAGGGGGTTTTATGCAATGAATGTACTGGAAGAACTTCATGCCAGTAAAGTTGGCAAGATAAAGGAAAATGAGCCGCTCGCCAATCATACGACGATTAAAGTGGGCGGGCCTGCAGATATATTTGTTGAACCGGATTCAATCGATCATTTGCTCAAGACGATGGAAATCGTCACAAAACATAAAATGCCATGGCGGGTCATAGGCCGCGGGTCAAATCTGCTCGTATCCGACGGGGGAATAGAAGGGGTGGTCATCAAGCTTGGAAAAGGGCTGGACCATCTTGAGGTAAATGGCACAGAAGTAAGAGCCGGTGCCGGCTATTCATTTATCGTTTTGGCCAACGCCATGGCCAGAAGAGGTTTGAGCGGGCTTGAATTTGCCGGCGGAATCCCCGGCTCCGTCGGGGGAGCGGTCTATATGAATGCAGGAGCGCATGGCTCCGATGTTTCAAACATTTTGCAAAAGGCGCGGATCCTTTTTCCGGACGGAACAGTAGAGTGGCTTTCCAATAAAGAAATGGAATATTCATACAGGACCTCCGTTTTACAGAAAAAACGGCCGGGCATCGTGCTTGAAGCCATTTTTGAGCTGCGTGAGGGTGATCGGGAATCCATCGCTGCGGAAATGAAAAAACATAAAAATTATCGCCGGGAAACACAACCCGTAAAACCGTGCTGCGGGAGCGTATTTCGCAATCCTTTGCCCAATCATGCCGGTAAATTGATACAGGATGCAAATTTAAAAGGTTTCCAGATTGGAGGAGCCCAAATATCCGAACTTCACGGAAACTTTATTATCAATACAGGAACGGCCAACGCCAAAGACGTAATCCGGTTAATTGACCACATTAAACAAACCATTTTTGAACGATCTGGAATTCGCATGCATACAGAGGTTGAAATCGTGCAAGGGAGAACGGATTGAGCAGGGAAAGGATGGGATTTTTTCATGTTTGCGCAGCGGATCAGCATCCTTCATCACCAAAAAATGATCATTGCGGGGAGTAAGGAACATGGATAAAGGAAAGGTTTTATCTTTGGAAGACCGCATTCCAAAAATAAAAGAGCATCGGAAGAGAAAGGCAAACCGACGGCTCATTTTCCTCCTATCCCTGTTCTTCCTTTTAATTGTTTGCGTCATTTATTTTCAATCCCCTCTTAGCCATATTCAACAGATTAAAGTACACGGAAATGAATCTGTCACACCTGAAGAGGCCATCAAGATGAGCAAACTGAAACGAGGCTTGAACATTTGGGAGATGGACAGAAAACAAGTCGAAAAAGACATAAAAAGCCATCCGGAAATCAAAAACGTTACTGTACGGCTCGGTTTCCCAAACACCGTCCACATTCATGTTAAAGAGTATTCGAAGATTGCCTTCGTATCAACGGGAACACAGTTTTTGCCCATATTGGAAAATGGAACGATATTGGCTGATCGTCCGAAGGATGGTATTCCAGCCAATGCACCCATTCTTGCCGGTTTTGAAGAAAATCATATTTTGGAAGAAATGGCAAAACAATTAATAGAGCTGCCGCCGGAAATTGTGAATGCCATTTCCGAAATACAATACAATCCCCAAAAAACAGATCAATACCACATTCATCTGTATATGAACGACGGATTTGAAGTAAGTGCCACGATACTGACTTTTGCAGATAAAATGATTCATTACCCTTCCTTTGTCAGTGAACTGGATCCCCGAAAGAAAGGCGTTATTGATCTGGAGGTCGGATCATTTTTTAAGGCATACGAATCAGGCGGAAAACAGGATGGCGAGGGGGAGTAAACCATATTTGTTCACGCGGACATGCCTTGCTTTTTCGTTGCAAAACGGACATCAAGCAAAGTGGTTGTTTAGGCAAAACCTTGTTTTCGGTTGAGGATTTTTTCCGCAACTTGCCGGTTTGTTGGAAAGGAAGGCCGAAGGGCCGGTAAACAGGGGCATTTTTTTTTTCGATTGGGACCGTTTCGGGAGGTTTCGAGCATATCCGGCAAAAAAAGGAAAAATTTGGAATGAGGGATATATGAAGCTAAACACAAGTTTGGCTTTTCTAGGTGTCCATCTTGGTGTAGACTTATAATAGTCATCATGTGCACAACCGTCAAATTTTATCAGGTTTTTGCCGGGTTTTGTCGCAATCTGTTACAATCATGCTGAGCTATACAAAAAACAACGAATGAAAAGTCTAATAAATTTGGTTGACAAACAGGAAATAACGTTCATTTGCCGAATAAGTAAAAGTAGTTGAAAAATGAAGGATGATTGAATGGAAAAGAAGAAAAAGAGTATGGGAGAGTTGAAGGAGGTGCCGCGGAATGAACACCAATGAATTGTATGTCAGCCTTGATATGGGAACTTCCACCATAAAAGTGATTATTGGGTCGATGGCCGCTGATTCTTTAAATATTATCGGGGTTGGCAACGCCAAGGCTGAAGGGATCAAAAAAGGTGCAATTGTTGATATAGATGAAACCGTTCATTCGATTAAGAGGGCTGTGGAACAGGCGGAGAGAATGATAGGGATGAAAATTAATAATTGTATTGTCGGCATTGCCGGAAATCATGTTTCCCTCATGCCCTGTCATGGAGTAGTCGCCGTTTCCAGCCAAAACAGGGAAATTACGAATGATGATGTTGCAAGGGTGATGGATGCTGCCCAGGTTGTATCCATTCCTCCTGAAAGGGAAATTATCAATGTCATTCCGGGGCAATTTGTCGTGGACGGATTGGAGGAAATTACGGATCCAAGAGGCATGATCGGAGTCCGCCTGGAAATGGAAGGAACGATTGTCACCGGGGCAAAGTCCATTTTACATAATACTTTACGCTGTGTGGAACGAGCCGGCCTGGAGATTACCGATATCGTTCTGCAGCCGCTTGCTGCAGCATCCATTGCCTTGTCAAAAGATGAACGCCAGATGGGAAGTGCCTTGATCGATATCGGGGGAGGTTCTACAACGGTTGCCGTATTTGCAAATGGAAGCATTGCAGGGACAAGCGTCATTCCGGTTGGCGGAGACCATATTACGAAGGATTTGTCCATCGGGTTAAGAACGGCTACTGATGATGCGGAAAAAATCAAGATTTTATACGGGCATGCATTTTATGACCATGCATCGGAAGAGGAAGTATTCAGCGTGCCAATCATAGGCAGTGATCAGCATCAACAATTTAACCAACTGGAACTTTCTGATATTATTGAAGCTAGAATGGAAGAAATATTCGAGCTTGTGCAGCAGGAATTCAAGAGGATGGGAATTGCCGATTTACCGGGAGGTTTTGTTTTAACAGGAGGCGTTTCCAATATGCCCGGGGTGGCGGAATTGGCCCAAATGGTTTTTCAAAACAGGGTCAGAATTGCCATACCGGATTACATAGGTGTCAGGGAGCCCCAATATACGACAGCCGTGGGACTCATCAATTATGCCTATCATGAAGCAAAATTACAAGGCAGAAACATCAGCGCATCTCCTGTACAATTGCCAATTGACGCAGATGACGCCCGGATCAGCGGGGGCCATCAGCCAAAAAAGAAAGATGGGAAGGATCCCGATGCAAAAATATCCACTAAAGTAAAAAAATTCTTTGGCTACTTTTTCGAATAGAGACATCCGTTGGGAATAAAAGAACAGGAGGACATGTCATGTTGGATTTCGATACAAATATTGATTCTTTGGCAACCATTAAAGTTATTGGTGTCGGCGGCGGGGGCAACAACGCTGTAAACCGTATGATAGAGCATGATGTTCAGGGCGTCGAATTTATTGCGGTCAATACGGATGCACAAGCGCTTAACTTGTCAAAAGCCGAGATCAAAATGCAAATTGGCGCCAAATTAACGAGAGGGCTCGGTGCAGGAGCCAACCCCGAAGTCGGCAAAAAGGCAGCCGAGGAAAGCAAAGAGCAGATTGAAGAAGCGTTAAAAGGGTCGGACATGGTGTTTGTTACGGCAGGAATGGGAGGAGGTACCGGAACAGGAGCTGCGCCGGTCATTGCCCAAATTGCAAAAGACCTGGGGGCGTTGACAGTCGGAATCGTCACGAGGCCATTTACTTTTGAGGGACGCAAACGCGCGACCCAGGCGAGCGGTGGAATAGATGCCATGAAGGAGTCTGTCGATACGTTAATCGTTATTCCAAACGACAGACTTTTAGAGATTGTTGATAAGAGCACTCCCATGCTGGAAGCATTTAGAGAAGCCGATAATGTTTTGCGGCAAGGCGTTCAGGGGATTTCCGAGTTGATTGCTGTTCCTGGCTTGATTAACCTCGATTTCGCCGATGTTAAAACAATTATGACGAATAAAGGGTCCGCATTAATGGGAATAGGGGTTGCAACCGGTGAAAATCGCGCGGTAGAAGCTGCCAAAAAGGCCATTTCTTCCCCGCTGCTGGAAACTTCCATTGATGGTGCCCAAGGGGTATTGATGAATATTTCCGGCGGAACAAACTTGAGCCTTTATGAGGTTCAGGAAGCGGCTGACGTTGTTGCCAGTGCCTCAGATCAGGAAGTAAACATGATTTTCGGCTCTGTCATTAATGAAAATTTAAAGGATGAAATTGTTGTGACTGTTATAGCAACGGGATTTAACGAAACGGTTGTACAGACGAAGCAAAATCCCCTGCTCAGACAAATGAGGCCGCAGCAACATACAGTGACAGGCCGCGAGCAACAGAAAAGGGAAGAGGTACAGGAACCCGCGAGGACCAATCAGCCCCCGATGGAGGATACACTGGATATCCCGACATTTTTAAGAAACAGAAATAGAAGAAGATAAGCTGTTGATAAACCAGATGATGAATCTGGTTTTTTATTTGCCCCCATTTTCCCTTCCACTGGCAATCTTCGATGTTAATTGTGAAAACTTCCCTATTTTCCCTACAGGAATTGACACATTCCATATCCGGCTTCCTTTATACTTACGATAATGAATAGAAGGACTGCCCTTTCGTTTTATCCTCTGGGGGAGGGAGGTTCATTGGTTTTTTATTTGGATATCATTTGGCTGTTAAATGTCTTGGTGGACAGCCTGCTTTTATGGATGACGGCCATTTTTTTAAAGAGGCATGTAAAAGCGTGGCGGCTCTTGCTTGGCGGCGTTGCAGGCTCTATTGTCATTCTCCTGTCTGTTACTCCTTTAGCCGAAATTTCCGGTCACCCGCTTGCAAAGTTTTGTTTATCGGTTTGCATGATTATGATCGCTTTCGGATACAAGAGATTCAAAACGTTTGTCTCATCTTTGTTGACATTTTATTTCGCCACGTTTCTCATGGGGGGAACGCTGATAGGCGTCCACTATTTTGTCTCTTTCGACATGGATCCCAAAACGGCCTATTTTCTTGAAAGCATAAAAGGATTCGGGGATCCGATTAGCTGGATGTTTGTAATTTTTGCCTTCCCGGTTGCGTGGTTTTTTTCAAAGAAAAGAGTGGATGATATGACCGTTTCGTCCGTGGAATATAGTGTATTGGCGGATGTTTCAGTCCATTTGAACGGGCTTCAATTTCATTTAAAGGGTTTAATTGACAGTGGCAATCAATTGTATGATCCCATTTCCAAATCTCCTGTCATGATTATTTCTATTCATTCGATAAAAGATGAGTTGCCTGATGAAATCATGCACCTATCCCGTGAGGGAAACCATTCACTCGAAGCTGCTTCGGAATTGCCTGATCAATGGAGAGAAAAGATGAGGCTTGTGCCCGCAAAAACGCTCGGAACGAACCATCAGCTTTTATGCGCATTTAAACCCGATTCGGTCACGATCAAAGTGGATGACGGCGAAAAGACAGCCCAAAAAGCCCTGGTTGCTTTTACAGACCAACATCTTTCCAGCGACGGCAAATTTGAATGCATTATGCATCCCCTGATCGTGGAACAGGCAATTTCCAAGTCGGCATCATAAGTGCCGAACAGCAAAATAATTCAAGGAGGACAGATTGTGAAAAAGCTTCGGTTTCGCTTAACTTATTATTGGTATAAGTTCCTCATGAAAATGGGCTGGAAGACGGACGAAATTTACTACATAGGGGGGAGTGAAGCCCTTCCTCCACCGCTTTCCAAGGAAGAGGAAGCCGTTCTTCTTGAAAAGCTTCCGAAAGGGGACAAGGCGGCAAGATCCATGCTGATTGAAAGAAACTTGAGATTGGTTGTTTATATAGCAAGAAAATTTGAAAATACCGGTATCAATATTGAAGACTTAATCAGTATCGGAACGATCGGATTGATTAAAGCCGTCAACACCTTTAATCCCGAAAAAAAAATAAAGCTGGCAACATATGCCTCGCGATGTATTGAAAATGAGATTCTCATGTACTTGCGCCGAAACAACAAAACAAGGTCCGAAGTCTCTTTTGACGAGCCTCTTAACATTGACTGGGATGGCAACGAGCTGTTGTTGTCGGATGTTTTGGGAACGGAAAATGATATCATTACAAGGGACCTTGAGGCGAATGTAGACAAAAAATTATTATTCAACGCCCTGCAAAAGTTAAACCACCGGGAAAAGCAAATTATGGAGCTCCGTTTCGGGCTGGCGGGCGGAGAGGAAAAAACCCAAAAAGATGTTGCAGAAATTCTCGGAATTTCACAATCCTATATTTCACGCCTTGAGAAAAGAATTATCAAACGGCTGCGTAAAGAATTCAATAAAATGATTTGACTGCGGACTGTGAAATGCCGCCTGATTTTAAACTGTGGGCAACCATTTTGAAAATATTGCATTGAGCCCAAAAAACAAGCCAACAGCAAAGGCTCAAATGGATTTCATGGGTGTCAGGGAAAAATGGGAATGCATATATTTTCCTCCCGGGGAGATACTTACACTGTAAGCAAACTCCTGCTAGGAGGGAAAATAGTTGAAGCGAAACAAAGTGGAAATTTGCGGTGTGGATACTTCAAAGCTCCCCGTTTTGAAAAATGAAGAAATGCGGGAACTTTTAAAGCAAATGCAACAAGGTGATGTAACAGCCAGAGAAAAATTAATCAACGGCAATCTGCGCCTCGTGTTAAGCGTCATTCAACGTTTTAACAATCGGGGAGAATATGTGGACGACTTGTTTCAAGTCGGGTGCATCGGATTGATGAAATCAATTGATAATTTTGACCTCAGTCAAAATGTCCGCTTTTCAACGTATGCCGTCCCGATGATCATTGGAGAAATCCGCCGATATTTACGGGATAACAACCCCATCCGAGTTTCCCGGTCATTGCGGGACATCGCTTATAAAGCACTCCATGTTCGTGAACGGTTAATGGCAAAAGCATCCAAGGAACCAACAGCGATGGAAATTGCCCGTGAGCTGGAAATCCCTCATGAGGAAGTAGTTTTTGCTCTTGATGCGATACAGGACCCTGTCTCGTTGTTTGAACCGATATATAACGATGGGGGAGATCCGATCTATGTCATGGATCAGTTGAGCGACGAAAGGAGCCGGGACAGCCAGTGGATTGAGGAAATCGCTTTGCATGACGGCCTGCAGCGTCTGAATGAAAGGGAAAAGATGATTATCCGCAAGCGGTTTTTTCAGGGTAAGACCCAAATGGAAGTGGCAGAGGAAATCGGCATATCCCAAGCTCAAGTTTCAAGATTGGAAAAAGCAGCCATTAAACAAATGAATAAAAACATAAATATTCAATGAGCCGGGTTTCATGTAATGAAATCCGGCTCTTCTCTTATCATGAAAGGATAAGGGTGCTGCATATACTTGGTAATAATGTCATAAAAAAAGCATGGCGGGAAGCGGGGATCATTATGATAAGAATATCGGAATTCCAATTAAAAGATGTGGTGAATGTATCAGACGGGCGCAAGCTCGGAAATATAGGCGACATCGATATCAATCTTGATACGGGCAAAATTGAATCAATCATCATCAGCCAAACAGGAAAATTACTGGGGTTTTTTAGCAAGGAAGATGAGATCATCATTCCCTGGAATCAAATTATAAAAATCGGAACGGATGTGATTCTTGTAAGACACAGCGGCATCGAGCATGAACAACAGCAGCTTGGCATGCCAAAAGATTGACATTATCGATGCCGTTCGCATGCTTTTGTGGTACACTAAAGAAAATGTCATTTTACGCTGATTAATACAACATGAAATGTAGGGGTAATGAATCGTGAAAGTAATTGAAAACCTGCAATTGATTCAACAGGAAATAGCGGAAGCATGTGCCCGGTCCAACCGGAACCCTGAAGATATCACGATTGTTGCGGTCACCAAATATGTGACAGTGGAAAGGGCGCAAGAAGCATTGGAGGCAGGCATTCGGCATTTTGGGGAAAACCGCGACGAAGGCCTGCTGAACAAATGGGACGTTTTAAAAGACAAGCCCACCTGGCATTTTATCGGAACACTCCAATCCCGGAAGGTTAAAAATATAATTGACAAGGTAAAGTATATTCACTCACTTGACCGATTATCATTGGCAAAAGAAATTAACAAAAGGGCCAGGCAGCCTGTTCAATGCTTTGTTCAAGTGAATGTTTCCGGTGAAAAGTCAAAACATGGGCTGGATCCTGAACAGGTGAAAGGGTTTGTCGAACAGCTTGCCCAATTTGAAAAAATCATCGTTGCCGGCTTCATGACGATGGCGCCTTTGACGGACGACGAGGATATGTTGCGTACCTGTTTTCGAAAATTGAAGGATTTACAAACAGAAATCCAGCATTTGGATTTGCCGCATGCGCCATGCCAAGATCTGTCGATGGGCATGTCCAACGATTTTAAAATTGCCATTGAAGAGGGGGCAACTTTCGTCCGCATCGGGTCCGCTCTTGTTGGTGAATGATGCGAAGGAGGCATGAAATTGGGTATAAAATCGAAGTTCAAAAACTTTTTTTTGCTGGAAGATGAATATGAATATGTGGAAGAAGAAAGACCGGCTGAGGAACGTGAGGAGCCGAAAAAATCCACCAATGCTTCCGTTGCTTCCGGCCGGAAGCAAAATGTGGTCAGCCTTCAAAGCGTACAGCAGTCCTCCAAGGTCATATTGATTGAGCCGAGGGTATACGCCGAAGCACAGGAAGTGGCAGACCACCTGGTTAACCGCCGTGCGGTTGTCGTTAATTTGCAGCGTATTCAACACGACCAGGCTATCAGGATCGTTGACTTTTTAAGCGGCACAGTGTACGCCATAGGTGGCGATATTCAAAGAATCGGCAACGACATCTTTCTTTGCACTCCCGACAATGTTGAAGTTTCGGGAAATATTACAGAGATGATGGACGCCGGACATTATGATGATTCGAGGTGGTCATAGCAGGATGACAATGATAATTGCTTTAATTGTACAGCTTATTCAACTATATTCCTGGGCATTAATTATATACATATTAATGTCGTGGTTCCCGAATGCCAGGGAATCCGGAATCGGGCAGATTTTAGCGCGGATTTGTGAACCGTATTTGGAGCCTTTTCGCAGAATTGTCCCGCCCCTTGGCATGATCGACATTTCGCCAATTGTTGCTTTTTTAGTCCTCCGGCTTGCGACAATGGGCTTGTGGGAAATCGCCAAATGGGTCGGCCAGATGTCTTGAGGCTCTTGCCTAACGCGGTTTGGGAGGATTATTGCGCTTTTTTAAAATGGAGTTGAAACGGTTTTGTCTGGGATTTATCAACATTTTCGCAAGGATGAGAAGCAGTTTATTGATTTGGCAATAGACTGGAAAGAATTTGTGGAACGCACCTATTCAGAGAAATTAACGGACTTTCTTGATCCTCGCCAGCAGCATATGCTGCAGTCCGTAATTGGTGGCGGGCCGGACGTGCGATGTTCCTTTTTTGGGGGAGATCCTGCTTGTGAGCGAAAAAGGGCGCTCATTTACCCGGGATACATGGAACCGGAAGAAGATGATTTCCAAATCGGCTTGTACGAAATCGATTATCCCCGGAAATTTGTAAATCTGGAGCACCGCATGGTGCTCGGATCGTTAATGTCATTGGGGATCAAGAGGGAAAAGTTTGGCGACATCATTGTAAATGGAGATCGGATTCAATTTTTTTCGAGTAAAGAAATAGAGGATTATTTAATCTCCCAACTCAAAGAAATCGGCAAGGCCAATGTGACAGTTCAAAAGATTGCACTGGATGAAGCAATCGAACGGGAAGAGAAGTGGGATCAGTTTGAAACAACTGTTGCTGCGATGCGGCTGGATGCCATCCTGTCTGCCGCCTTTTCCATTTCAAGGCAAAAAGCACAATCAATTATCAGCCAAAAGCTGGTAAAATTAAACTGGAAAGTAACGGAGCAGCCGGCAACGGAGTGTTTCCAGGGGGATATCATTTCGGCACGCAGGCTCGGAAGATGCAAAATTGTCGGCATTTTGGGGGAAACAAAGAAAAACAAGCTTAGGATAAAATTCGGGATAATCAAATAAAAATGTTAAAAGAAAATCGCAGATCCGGGCGAAATTCGTTATAATATATGTATCTTAAAGAGAAAAAGCACAAGGAGGTGGCATGATGCCGTTAACGCCGGTAGATATACATAACAAGGAATTCAGCAAAGGGTTCCGCGGTTATGATGAAGACGAAGTAAACGAGTTTCTCGAGCAGGTTATAAAAGATTACGAGCTTTTAATACGCGAGAAAAAAGAGCTGGAAGAAAAATTGGCTTCGATGAATGAACGTCTGGGCCATTTCAACAATATAGAGGAAACGCTTAATAAGTCGATCGTTGTAGCCCAAGAGGCTGCTGAAGAAGTAAAAGGCAATGCTTTGAAGGAAGCAAAGCTGATCATCCGTGAAGCCGAAAAAAATGCGGACAGAATTGTAAATGAATCTTTATCAAAAGCGCGAAAAATCGCCTTGGAAATTGAAGAATTAAAGAAGCAGTCAAAAGTATTTCGTACACGCTTCCGCATGTTGATCGAGGCTCAGCTTGACCTGCTGCAAAGCGACGATTGGGATAAGCTGATGGAATTTGAGCTCGACGCTACAGAACTCACTTCTCTGGAAGAAGCGGAAGAAGTCGAGTAGCGCTTGACATCGTTTTATCCGCTCACATATAATAGTAGTAATTTTACAGGGAATCAAGCGATGACAGGGAAAGTACATTTCTCACAAACCATTCAAGCGAACCGGGGATGGTGAAAGCCCGGCATGGAAGAGATATGGAAAATCACCCTTGAGTACTCGAAACGAAAGCATCCGGCGAGTAGTTGAGAGCGTCTGATCAACGATAACGATCCAGAGTGGACAATGCCTCTGCGCGCTTTGTCTATTTGGGTGGTACCGCGGGAAGATAACCTTCTCGTCCCTTGCTTGGGATGAGAAGGTTATTTGCGTTGTAAAGATGCTGGCTTGCCAAACGTGATGGAACGATGAGCCGTATGGCTAAAAGAATACGTTTAAGGAGGAAAAGAATGAATGGATTATAAAGATACACTGCTCATGCCAAAAACGGAGTTCCCGATGCGGGGAAATTTGCCGAAAAGAGAGCCGGAAATCCAGGCATGGTGGGAGGAAAATGATATTTACCGCAAAGTCCAGGAAAGGACAAAAGGCCGCCCGCTTTTTATTCTCCATGACGGCCCCCCATATGCCAACGGCGATCTGCATATGGGCCATGCGTTAAATAAAACATTAAAAGATATGATTGTCCGCTATAAATCAATGGCCGGTTTTTGCGCTCCCTACGTACCCGGCTGGGACACACACGGCCTTCCGATTGAACAGGCGTTAACGAACAAAGGGGTAAACCGTAAGGAAATGTCCATCGCAGAGTTTCGGGAAAAATGCGCCGAGTACGCCCATGAACAAATCGACAACCAGCGCAAGGAATTTAAGAGGCTCGGTGTACGGGGAGATTGGGAAAACCCTTATATTACGTTGAAACCCGAATATGAAGCGGAACAAATCAAAGTGTTCGGCGAAATGGCGAAGAAAGGCTACATTTACAAAGGCAAAAAACCTGTATATTGGTCACCTTCGAGTGAGTCCGCTTTGGCGGAGGCGGAAATTGAATATAAAGATAAACGCTCTCCGTCGATTTACGTCGCCTTCCCAGTAAAGGATGGAAAAAATGTTTTGGATGAAGGGACTTATATTGTCGTTTGGACAACGACACCATGGACGATTCCCGCCAACCTGGGGATTGCGGTGCATCCGGATTTGAATTATGCGGTTGTGAAGCATAACGGCCATCAATATGTTGTGGCTGAAGATCTGGTGGAAAATGTCGCTTCCCTGCTTGGATGGGATCATCCGGAAACAATAAAGACGGTAAAAGGAACAGACCTGGAGTACATTGTAGCCAAACACCCGCTCTACAATCGGGACTCCCTTGTCATTCTTGGAGAGCATGTAACGGTTGAATCCGGAACAGGCTGCGTCCATACTGCGCCCGGACATGGGGAGGACGACTTTCATGTCGGCCAAAAATACAAACTCGGAGTCCTTTGCCCTGTTGATGATAAAGGATATATGACCGATGAGGCTCCCGGATTTGAAGGCTTGTTCTATGATAAGGCAAACAAACCGATTACCGAAAAGCTGAATGAAGCAGGAGCGCTTTTGAAACTCGAATTTATTACACACTCGTATCCGCATGATTGGCGGACGAAAAAGCCGGTCATTTTCCGGGCCACGTCCCAATGGTTTGCTTCCATTAAAGATTTCCGGCCTGAACTTCTCGAGGCCATCAAAGAAGTAAAATGGGTCCCAAAATGGGGAGAAACACGGCTGTTCAATATGGTTCGCGACCGCGGCGACTGGTGTATTTCACGGCAAAGGGTATGGGGAGTTCCGATTCCGGTATTTTATGCGGAAAACGGGGAGCCGATTATTACGGATGAAACGATTGCCCATGTATCCGAGTTGTTCCGCAAGCACGGCTCCAATATTTGGTTTGAAAAAGAAGCTTCCGAGCTTTTGCCTGAAGGCTTTACCCATCCGGGAAGCCCGAACGGCATCTTTACAAAAGAAACGGACATTATGGATGTTTGGTTCGATTCCGGTTCTTCACACCAGGGAGTTCTTGTCGTCCGTGATGACCAAAGAAGGCCTGCAGATCTTTATTTGGAAGGTTCGGACCAATACCGCGGCTGGTTCAACTCTTCTTTGACAACGGCGGTCGCCGTGACCGGCAAAGCGCCGTACAAGGGAGTGCTGAGCCACGGATTTGCGCTTGATGGTGAAGGCCATAAAATGAGTAAATCTTTGGGAAATGTTGTTGTTCCGGCGAAAATCACAAGTCAATTTGGGGCTGAAATTTTACGTCTTTGGGTTGCTTCGGTGGATTACCAGTCAGATGTCCGAATTTCCGACGCCATTTTAAAACAAGTAAGCGAGGTCTATCGGAAAATCAGGAACACCTTCCGCTTCCTGCTGGGAAACCTGGCCGGCTTCGATCCAAAAGCGCATTCGGTTCCGACAGCCAAGTTGCGGGAAGTAGACCAATTTTTGCTTGTCCGGCTAAACAACTTAATGAAGGAATCATTGGCTGCGTATGAGGAATTTGAGTTTGCGGATATTTATCACGCTGTGAACAATTTCTGTACAATCGATTTAAGTGCTTTTTATATGGACTTTGCAAAAGATGTGCTGTATATTGAAGCGGAGAATCATTTTGAACGCAGGGCGATGCAAACGGTCATGTACAAATGTGTCGTTGCCCTTTCGAAATTATTGTCGCCGATTTTACCCCATACAACGGACGAAGTATGGTCATACATCCCCGGTGTGGAGGAAATCAGCGTTCAATTAACCGATATGCCCGAAACAGAGGAAATTGCCAATAGCGAAGCGCTTGAAAACAAATGGAACGAATTTTTGCACGTGCGCGATGATGTACTAAAAGCGTTGGAAGAGGCCAGAAACAAAAAAGTGATCGGCAAGTCGCTTACGGCAAAAGTTACCCTGTACGTTCATGATGAAACAAAAGCATTGCTTGAAAGCATTTCCGAAGACATTAAGCAATTGTTTATTGTGTCGGCGTTTGAAGTAGGCGGTGCTTACGATGATGCACCGGAAAACGCCCTGAAGCTGGAACGTGCGGCGGTAGTTGTTGAAAAGGCCGAAGGCGAAACATGTGCGCGCTGCTGGGTTGTAACACCAACTGTCGGGGATGACGGGGAATACCCGGATATTTGCCCGCGGTGTGCAGGTGTTGTCAGGCAATTAAAATAATAATGGCAAGCCCTTCTGCCGGGAGGGCTTGTTGCTTTTTGCTAAAATACAATTGAAATGACATTTAAGATTCGGGGGTTTGCGCGTGGCCTATTATGTGATTGCCTTATTTGTGATAGCATTGGACCAATTGACAAAATGGCTGATCGTTCGTTTTATGGAGATAGGGGAAAGCATTGCGGTTTTTCCAAATTTTTTCTTTATCACTTCACACCGCAACAGGGGTGCGGCCTGGGGAATATTGGAGGGGCAAATGTGGTTATTTTATATGATAACGGCCATTGTGGTGGCGGGCATTATTTATTACATGCAAACCCAAGCGAAAGGAAAACCCCTCTTTCAGACAAGCTTGGCTTTTATTTTAGGCGGTGCTATCGGAAATTTCATTGACCGCCTGTTCAGGCAGGAAGTCGTCGATTTTCTTGATACATATATTTTCGGCTATGATTTTCCGGTTTTCAATATAGCCGATTCTGCTTTGACGATAGGCGTCGGCCTGTTGATGATCCAAATCTTTCGTGAGGAAAGAAAAGAAAAGGTGAACTCGAATGGAAAAGGTTGAGCATCTTGTTTCAGGTGAAGAAAACGGGGAACGGATTGACAAGCTGATCGCTGCCCTTGACGAACAATGGTCCCGTTCACAAGTTCAGCAGTGGATCAAAGATGGGTGGGTTCAAGTGAACGGAGTACAAGTGAAGGCAAATTATAAGTGCCAGACTGATGACGAAATTTCTGTTTCCATTCCCGAACCGGAACTGCTGAACGTGGAACCGGAGGAAATGGATCTGGAAATTTACTATGAGGATTCCGACGTCATTGTTGTAAATAAACCGAAAGGGATGGTTGTTCATCCCGCGCCTGGACATCCTTCCGGTACACTTGTAAATGGACTAATGGCCCATTGCAAAGATTTATCCGGTATTAATGGTGTTTTGCGTCCCGGCATTGTTCATCGAATCGACAAGGATACATCCGGGCTGCTGATGGTTGCCAAAAATGATCTTGCCCATGAACGGCTCGTCGATCAGCTCGTCAAAAAAACGGTCACCCGAAAATATTATGCGCTCGTTCACGGGGTCATTCCGCATGACCACGGGACGGTTGATGCCCCGATAGGGCGAAACCCGGCAGATCGGCAAAGTATGGCGGTTAACGAAAAAGGCAAGCATGCCGTCACTCATTTTGCGGTAAAAGAAAGATTTGCACAATTTACATTTGTAGAATGTGAACTGGAGACAGGCCGGACTCATCAAATACGCGTCCATATGAAGTATATCGGCTACCCGCTTGCAGGCGATCCGAAATACGGTCCTAAACATACGATCCCGGCAGACGGCCAAGTGTTGCATGCGGGCGTTTTGGGCTTTCGGCATCCGAGAACGGAGGAGTACCTGGAGTTCACCGCCCCATTGCCGCAGTATTTTGTGAAGCTTCTGGATAAATTGCGCCATAACCATTGACATATCCAATCAACGGGTATATAGTTGGTATAGCTTAATAAGACCTTTAAATTCGGTCCCGTGAGGCTGAGAAGGAACGTGATGGGCAGCTCATTTATCGTGCCCGTTTAAGGAGAAACTGTACCCTCTCGCCGTATCGGCAGGAGGGTTTTTATTTTACCAAAAGAGGTGTGAAACATGGCTCCAAAAGCGGTTGTCCTTGATGAAAAAGCCGTTCAGAGGGCGTTGACAAGAATTGCCCACGAGATTATTGAAAGAAACAAAGGAATTGAAGATTGCGTTCTGGTCGGAATCAAAACACGCGGCATTTATCTGGCACAGCGCCTGGCGGAACGAATCGAACGAATTGAAGGCGAGCAATTGCCTGTAGGGGATCTCGATATCACGTTGTACAGAGACGACTTGACGATTCAAACGGAAAATGCCGAGCCTGAAGTGAAAGGATCCAGTTTGCCGGTTGATATCGCCGAAAAAAAAGTGATTTTGGTAGACGATGTCTTGTACACCGGAAGAACGGTAAGGGCGGCGATGGATGCATTGGTCGACATGGGGCGGCCTTCGCAAATCCAGCTAGCCGTCCTCGTGGACAGGGGGCACAGGGAATTGCCGATCCGTGCTGATTTTATCGGAAAAAATATTCCCACTTCCCGCTTGGAAAAAATCGTCGTTGAACTTTCGGAAACTGACGGCGGAGACAAAGTCACAATCCATTCAATTGAATAGTCCCTTTTAACTTCAGTCCCGTGAGGCTGGCAAAGGGAGGTTTTACAGAAGCTGCAATGATACTGGCTTCTTTTTTGCGAACCCTCTTTGCCCAAACGGCAAAGAGGGTTTTTGATTATGACGGAAAGACAGGTGAACGTTCATGAAACATTTGCTTTCGATGTGTGATCTCCCGAAAGACGATATCTACGCGATATTGGATATGGCGGAATCCTTCCAAAAAGGGAATGGATGGAGCCCCCCAAAAGCTACTTTTGCCGTCAATTTATTTTTTGAACCAAGCACCCGCACTAGAACGAGCTTTGAAGTGGCGGAAAGAAAACTTGGATTGGATGTCGTCCCGTTTGAAACGGCCCATTCAAGCATCTTAAAAGGGGAAACATTGGAGGATACGATCAAAACCCTTGAAGCGATCGGCGTGGATGTGGTGGTCATCCGCCACAAAGAAGAACGGTATTATGAAGCGCTGAAAGACAGGGTCAACGCAAAGCTGATCAATGCAGGAGACGGCTGCGGACAACATCCGACACAATCATTGCTTGACCTGTATACAATCCGCCAGGAATTTGGGGGTTTTTCGGGGTTAAACATTACAATCATCGGGGATTTAAGCCACTCCAGGGTGGCAAAATCAAACAGTGAAGCTTTATCGGCCCTCGGTGCAAATGTATTTTACTCGGGACCGCGGGAATGGTTTTTCGGAGATGCCGAAAATTACATTGATATAGACCATGCCATGGAAATATCCGATGTTGTCATGCTTCTGAGAATTCAGCATGAGCGGCATGAAAACACGTCCCGCTTGACAGCCGAAGAATATCATGAGCTGTATGGCCTGACGCTTAAAAGGGAAAAGCGGATGAAGAAAGGGAGCATTATTATGCACCCCGGTCCTGTAAACAGGGATGTAGAAATAGCCGGCAGGCTCGTGGAATGCAACAGGTCGAGAATTTTTAGACAGATGCAAAATGGTGTATATACAAGAATGGCCGTATTGCGGAAAATATTGGAAAAATAAAAGGAGGCAGGGACATGAACTGGCTGATTAAACAGGCAAAAAAGCTTGAAGATAACGGAACAATGAAGGATGTGGACATTCGCATTAAGGATGGGGTGATTGCCGAAATGGGACCTCATTTGCCGAGCGGCGGGGAAGAAACG
Organism: Siminovitchia jepli; assembly: GCF_047228825.1. Classification (NCBI taxonomy): domain Bacteria; kingdom Bacillati; phylum Bacillota; class Bacilli; order Caryophanales; family Bacillaceae; genus Siminovitchia; species Siminovitchia jepli. The sequence continues at coordinate 229,800 of NZ_JBFEGN010000001.1, read as the reverse complement.
TTTGATGCGAAAGGGCTGCTCGTATCGCCTGGATTTGTGGACCTCCACATCCACCTTCGGGAGCCCGGAGGCGAAGAAAAAGAAACAATCGAAACCGGAACGAAAGCAGCAGCAAAGGGCGGATTTACGACGGTGGCTGCGATGCCCAATACAAACCCTGTTCCTGACAATAAAGAACAAATGAAGCGGCTCATCAAACGCATTGAAGAAAAGGCCTATGTGAACGTTTTGCCGTATGGGGCCATCACGTCCGGCTTAAAGGGAGAGGAGCTGAATGATTTCGAGGCGTTGAAAAATGCAGGCGCTTTTGCCTTTACCGATGACGGCGTAGGGGTGCAATCGGCCGGAATGATGTATGAAGCCATGAAGAAAGCTGCCGCATTGGATATGCCGATTGTTGCCCACTGCGAAGATAATTCACTGATTTACGGAGGTGCTGTCCATGAAGGAACATTTTCAAAGCAGTCAGGCATTCCCGGGATTCCTTCGATCTGTGAATCGGTCCAGATCGCAAGGGATGTGTTGCTTGCTGAAGCGGCAAATTGCCATTACCACGTATGCCATATCAGCACGAAAGAATCCGTCCGTACCGTCCGCGACGCCAAACGGGCGGGCATTAAAGTAACGGCCGAAGTTTCTCCGCACCATTTGCTTTTATGCGATGAAGATATCCCGGATGATGATGCCCAGTTTAAAATGAATCCGCCGCTAAGAGGCAAAGCGGACAAGGAAGCTTTAATAGAAGGCCTGCTTGATGGGACAATCGATTTTATTGCAACGGACCACGCCCCCCATACCGAAACGGAGAAAGCGAAGGGAATGCAGGCTGCGCCATTTGGAATCGTTGGCCTGGAAACAGCGTTTCCACTGCTTTACTCGAACTTTGTCAAAAAAGGCATATTTACATTAAAGCAGCTGATCGATTGGATGACAATTGCCCCATCAAGAACTTTCAAATTGGAAAGCGGTACGCTGGAAACCGGCAAACCGGCCGACATTACGCTTATTGATTTGGAAAAAGAACAAAAAATTGATCCGGACGCATTTGCTTCAAAAGGAAAAAACACTCCTTTTGCAGGCTGGAGCTGCCAAGGGTGGCCTGCCGCAACATTAGTACACGGAAAGCCCGCATGGATGGAAGGACGTGATCGTAAATGAAACGGCAGCTTATTCTGGAAGATGGAACAACATTTATTGGCGAGGCGATCGGAAGCGAAAAAGAGACAACTGGCGAGGTCATATTTCATACGGGGATGACGGGATACCAAGAGATCATGACCGACCCGTCGAACTACGGGCAAATCGTTGCTTTCAGTTACCCTCTTATCGGAAATTATGGAATCAACCGTGACGACTTTGAAACGATACTGCCCGTCGTTAAAGCCGTCATCGTAAAGGAAGCTGCGGAGCAGCCGTCGAACTGGCGCAGTAATATGTCTATCCACGAATTTCTGAAATTGAAAAATATCCCGGGGATTGCCGGAATTGATACGAGAAAACTCATTCGGATCATCCGGGCAAACGGGCCAATGAAAGGCGTGATTTGCGGGTTCGGTGAAAAAGTCGAAACCCGCCTGTCCAGGCTGCAAGCCATGGAAACTTTGGCAGACCAAGTCAAGCAAGTGTCAACGGTTAAACCATATCCTGTCCCGGGACGGGGCTGCAATGTCGTTGTCATGGATCTTGGCCTCAAACACGGGATTCTCCGTGAACTGACAGAGAGGGGCTGCGATGTAACGGTCGTTCCCCATCATACTGAGGCAGATGAAATTCTTTCCATGCAGCCCGATGGGGTATTGCTCTCAAATGGTCCCGGCAATCCGCTTCATATCCAGGATTTAACAGAGACAGTCCGGGCCATCCAAGGAAAGATCCCGATATTTGGCATCGGTTTGGGCCATCAGCTGTTTGCCCTTGCAAACAATTGCCAAACGGAAAAAATGAAAGTCGGCCATCGCGGCTCAAGCTATCCGGTGAAAGAATTGCAAACAGGCAAAATCATCTTCACTTCGCAAAATCACGGGTATGAAGTTGTAAAAAAATCAATCGATGAGAATGTGCTTTCTGTTACCCATGAAGAAATTAACGGCGGGTCTGTAGAAGGATTGGCCCATAAATTGTTCCCGGCTTTTTCCGTTCAATTCGAACCGGAAGCATCACCGGGATCAGAAGATGCCAAATATGTTTTCGATCAATTTTTGGCCATTATGGAAACAAACAAAAGAGAGGTTGATGGGCATGCCAAAAAGAACCGATATTGAAAGCATCTTAGTGATTGGATCAGGCCCGATTGTTATTGGGCAAGCGGCTGAATTTGATTACGCGGGAACCCAGGCTTGTCTGGCTTTGAAGGAAGAGGGCTACAGAGTCATCCTCATTAACTCGAATCCCGCCACGATCATGACGGACACCGAAATTGCCGATGCTGTTTATATTGAGCCGCTGACGGTTGAATTTGTCAGCCGGATCATCAGAAAAGAAAGGCCTGACGCCATTTTGCCGACGCTCGGCGGCCAAACAGGATTAAATATCGCAAAGCAGCTTGCGGAAGCGGGCGTATTGGAAGAATGTGGCGTAGAAATTCTCGGAACAAAACTGTCTGCCATTGAACAGGCTGAAGACAGGGATCTTTTTAGACAATTGATGAATGGCTTAAATGAACCGGTCCCTGAAAGTGATATCGTACACTCTGTTGGGGAAGCGGCAGCATTTACAGAAAAAGTGGGCTTTCCGGTTATCGTCCGTCCGGCCTATACATTGGGAGGGACAGGCGGCGGCATTTGCCACAACGAGGAAGAACTCGTCTCCATCGTTTCCAGCGGCTTAAAAAACAGCCCCGTCCATCAATGTCTTTTGGAGAAGAGTATTGCTGGCTTTAAAGAAATAGAATTTGAAGTAATGCGCGATTCCAATGATAATGCCATTGTTGTTTGCCATATGGAAAATGTTGATCCCGTCGGCATTCATACCGGCGACTCGATTGTGGTTGCCCCTTGTCAGACACTGAGCGATCGAGAAGTCCAGCTTTTAAGAAACACCTCTTTGAAGCTGATCCGCGCATTGGAAATAGAAGGCGGCTGCAACGTCCAGCTTGCGCTCGATCCAAACAGTTACGAGTATTATATTATTGAAGTGAATCCACGAGTCAGCCGTTCCTCGGCGCTGGCCTCAAAAGCAACCGGCTTTCCGATCGCCAAACTTGCGGCTAAAATTGCGGCAGGCTATACGCTCGATGAGCTCATGAACCCGGTGACTGGAAAAACATACGCCTGCTTTGAGCCAGCCATTGATTACATCGTGACGAAAATACCTAGATGGCCGTTTGACAAATTCGAATCGGCAAACAGATTACTCGGTACCCAAATGAAGGCAACCGGTGAAGTCATGGCGATTGGCCGCACATTTGAGGAGTCGTTGCTAAAAGCCGTACGCTCGCTGGAAGTCGGCCTGTACCATCTGGAACACGAGGAGGCGGGCGGCTACAAAGAGGCTGATTTCAAATCAGAAATACAAAACGCCACGGATGAACGGCTGTTTATAATTGCCGAAGCTTTAAGAAGGGGCATTTCCATTGAATCCATCCATGAATGGAGCGGGATTGATTTCTTTTTCCTTCATAAACTGCACAAAATCGTCCAACTGGAAAAAGAATTGGAGAAGGAAGCATTTTCCGTTGAATGGGGAAGACGCGCCAAAGAAATGGGATTTGCGGATTCCACACTTGGAAAATTGTGGGGATGTGACGAAGAAGAAGTTTATAATTGGCGAAAAAACAACGGAATTGTTCCAGTCTATAAAAAAGTGGATACGTGTGCAGGGGAATTTGAATCAGAGACGCCCTATTTTTACGGAACATATGAGGAAGAAAATGAATCCGGCAAAACCGACAGGCAAAGTGTCATTGTCCTTGGATCCGGACCGATCCGCATCGGACAGGGAGTCGAATTTGACTATGCTACGGTACACAGCGTTTGGGCGATTCAGGAAGCCGGATACGAAGCGATTATTATCAACAACAACCCCGAAACAGTTTCAACCGATTTCAGCATTTCCGATAAACTGTATTTTGAACCGTTAACCATTGAAGATGTCATGCACATTATTGACCTGGAGCAGCCAATCGGCGTTGTTGTCCAGTTTGGCGGACAGACCGCCATCAACCTCGCCGCAAAACTGGCTGAGCGCGGTGTGAACATTCTCGGAACATCTCTTGAAAGCCTGGACCGCGCGGAAGACAGGGATAAATTTGAGCAGGCCTTGGCTGAACTCAACATTCCGCAGCCTAAAGGAAAAACGGCGTTTTCCGTTGAGGAAGCCGTCAACATTGCAGCGGAAATCGGCTATCCTGTCCTTGTCCGCCCTTCCTATGTCCTCGGCGGGCGGGCAATGGAAATCGTGTATGAAGAAAATGAACTGCTTCACTATATGGAAAACGCGGTGAAAATCAATCCGGAACATCCCGTGCTTGTTGACAGATATTTAACCGGGAAAGAAATTGAAGTGGATGCCATTTCCGATGGGGAGAATGTGTTTATCCCGGGAATCATGGAGCATATTGAGCGTGCCGGGGTGCACTCGGGGGACTCCATCGCTGTCTATCCGCCGCAAAATATCAGCCGGGAAATGATGGGGAAAATTGTCGATTATACAATTCGATTAGGTAAAGGGCTCGAAATTGTGGGGTTGTTTAACATCCAATATGTCATTTCCAATAACGAACTGTATGTAATCGAAGTAAATCCGCGCTCAAGCCGTACGGTGCCATTTTTGAGCAAAATCACAGGGGTGCCGATGGCGAACATTGCTACCAAAGTGATACTCGGCGAAAGCCTCGCCTCCCTTGGCTATGGAACAGGCCTGTACGGGGAAATGGACGGTGTTTATGTAAAAGTGCCAGTCTTTTCATTCGCCAAGCTGCGCAGGGTGGATATCAATCTTGGACCGGAAATGAAATCAACCGGTGAAGTCATGGGGAAAGATAGAACGATGGAAAAGGCGCTCTATAAAGGTCTCGTCGCTTCCGGCATCCAAATCAAAACCCATGGAACCGTGCTTATTACGGTTGCAGACAAAGATAAAGCGGAAGCGGCGGAGCTGGCAAAAAGATTTGCCTCGATCGGCTATCAAATCATGGCGACGAGCGGAACGGCACAGTTTTTAAACCATGCAGGGATCAAAGTGCAAACCATCAATAAAATCGGTTCCGAAGGGCCGAATTTGCTTGACATGATTCGCCAGGGCAATGCCCAGCTCGTGATCAATACAATGACAAGAGGAAAACAGCCGCGCCGCGACGGCTTCAGGATCCGCAGGGAATCTGTTGAAAACGGCATTCCATGCCTTACATCCCTGGATACGGCAAGAGCGATCCTCGGTGTATTGGAATCGATGGTTTTATCATCAGAGCCCATGTCCGGCGGGAAAAAGGCGGTCGGCTAATGGCAAACATGCTTGAAGAAAAAAGGCCGATCATCGCTCTTGATTTTCCCGGACAGGAAGAGGCGGCTGCATTTTTAAGGCATTTCCCGGAGGAAAAGCTTTTCGTCAAAGTGGGCATGGAACTTTTTTATCAAGCGGGGGCAGATTTTATCAGACAATTAAAAGATGCCGGCCATTCCGTTTTTCTCGATTTAAAGCTGCATGATATTCCCAATACGGTTTATCGTGCCATGAAAGTACTGGCCAAACTTGAAGTTGACATGGTCAATGTCCACGCTGCCGGCGGCAGCGAAATGATGGAGGCCGCTTTGCAGGGGCTTGAGGAAGGAAGGGGCGCCGGACGGATTCGTCCGGCCATCATTGCGGTTACCCAATTAACAAGCACGAGTGAAAAACAAATGAAAAGTGAGCAATTAATTGACCGGTCTTTAAATGAATCAGTATTGCATTATGCAATGCTTTCAAAAAAAGCGGGGCTTGACGGGGTTGTTTGTTCGGCCCGCGAAGCAGGCATGATTGCAAAAGAAGCGGGGGAACAATTTTTGCGGGTTACACCGGGGATCCGCTCCGCGGGAAATGCAGCGGACGATCAAACAAGGATTGTTGCCCCCGGAGAGGCCAAGAAGGCCGGTTCTTCCTTAATTGTGGTAGGCAGGCCGATTACCCGTGCAAAGGAGCCCGATCTGGTCTACCAAAAAATATTGAGAGAATGGGAGATGGGACGATGAGCAGTTCAATAGCCGAGCATTTGTTGAATATTGGAGCCGTTTTTTTACGCCCCAATGATCCGTTTACGTGGTCATCGGGTATGAAATCACCGATTTACTGCGATAACCGTCTGACAATGTCATATCCGGAGGTAAGAAAAGAAATAGCAAAAGGATTGGCAGAGCTGATCCGGACTCACTTCCCCGAAGCGGAGATGATTGCGGGAACAGCAACCGCAGGGATACCGCACGCTGCATGGGTGAGCGACCTCCTCGATCTGCCAATGTGCTACGTGCGCTCCAAAGCAAAGGCTCACGGAAAAGGCAATCAAATTGAAGGAAAAGCGGAAAAGGGACAAAAGGTTGTTGTAGTAGAGGATCTCATCTCAACAGGCGGAAGCGTCCTGACTGCTGTAGAGGCATTGCGCGAAGCAGGATGCCATGTTCTCGGGGCGGTAAGCATTTTTTCGTACGAACTGGATAAGGGAAAAAGGCAATTAGAAGAAGCGGATGTAAAAGTAGTGTCGCTTGCCGGTTATTCAGATTTGATTCAAACCGCATTTGAACGAAACAAAATTTCGGAAGAAGATTTGAATGCCTTGAAAAAATGGCGGGAAAATCCCGAGGAATGGGCAAACCGCTTTTTGCAGATCTAAAAGTAATCTGGAGAAGCTGGAATTGTCCAGCTTCATCCAGACAGTTCATTGCTTTCTCATCGCTTTGATCTTTTCTTCATCGGGAGTCACATATACGGTTTCCTGATGATCATAAATGACAAAACCGGGTTTTGCCCCCTTAGGCTTATGAACATGCCGGACTTTTGTATAGTCGACCGGTACGGAGGATGAGTTTTTTGCTTTGCTGAAATAGGCTGCCAGCATGGCCGCTTCAAGAAGCGTCTGGTCAGAAGGCTTGTTGTTTCTGATGACCACGTGTGAACCCGGAATGTCTTTCGTATGGAGCCATATGTCGTCCCGCCGGGCCAGTCTATTCGTTAAATAATCGTTTTGCCTGTTGTTCTTTCCAACAAGAATTTCGGTTTGATCGCCGGCTGCATATTTCTCAATGATTGGTTGATCATTGCCTTTTTTCTTGAAACCGCGTTTGATTCGGCGTCTGATATAACCGCCTTCAATGAGCTCTTCCCTTATTTCTTCGATATCTTTAACAGAAGCTGACTCCAATTGCTGAAGCAGGACATCAAAATACTGCACTTCTTCTTTTGCCTGCCGAATTTGTGATTTGACAATCTGTATGGAGTTTTTCGCTTTCTGATATTTTTTGAAATAGTCTTGGGCGTTTTCAGCAGGGCTTTTTCGGGGATCCAATGGAATGGTGATCTTTCCTCCGTTTTCATCGTAATAATTGACCACTTCAACCTCTCTCATCCCTTTTTTGGCCACGTGCATATTTGCCGTCAGCAATTCTCCCAACAGTTGAAGCTCAGCCGCTTTCTCCGCTTTTTCCAAAGTGGCCTCCAGCTTGCTTATTTTCTTCTCATTTTTTTCCCTCTCATTTTTCATCAACCGTTCCAGATCGAGTGTCTGCTGGCGGACGCGCTCCCGTTCCGCTTTCCCGAAGTAAAAGGTGTCAAGCATTTCGCTTAAGCTGGAAAAATGCTTGTATTCACCCCCCATATGTTTGAGGGGAAACAAATAAAATTCGCTTCTATTTTCGGTTGCGGTTAAGGTATATTCGTATTGATGATGGTTCAGTTTTTGCATGATGTCCATGAAGACAGGGGGAAGTGTTTTGGGGTTAACCAGTCCCGTCCGAAACACAATCTCCTTGGCAGCCGAAGGTGAAATGCCCTTAAACTGCTGTACGATTTGCTTGTCGATTTTGCCGGTGTTGAAGTCTATATTTTTCAATATATCCAATTTGTCTGCTTTCAAAGGATCTTCTTTTTGCTGCGGCGGCGGAAAAATGTATGTTCCGCCAGGCAATATTGTTCGATAGCTGTTCAACGATGAAGGGATATGTTTGATACTGTCAATGATTTTTTGATAATCTTTGTTTACAAGAATGATATTGCTGTGCCTGCCCATAATCTCGATGATTAGCTGCTTGATGGACTCGTCTCCCAGGTCATCTCTCCCTTTCAGCTCCATGACGATGATCCGCTCAAGCTTCGGCTGGTAAACGCTCTGGACAATTGCCCGTTCCAAATGCTTTCTGAGCATCATGCAAAACATAGGGGGGTCATCCGGATTGACCGTCGTTTCTTCCGTTAATTGTACCCGGGCATCATTCGGGTGTGCCGAAAGGAGCAACTTTACATTTTTCCCTTTATTTCTGACAGTCATAATGATTTCGTGTTTATGCGGTTGATAAATCTTATGGATTCTTCCGCCTGTAACCGCCTCATCCAGTTCCCTTGCCATCGCTCGTGTAAATAATCCGTCAAAAGCCATATAAAACATCCTTTGCTTAAAATGAAAAACCTGTAGGAAAAATTATATCATGAAAGCCCATATTTCTGAATAAGCATGGAGTGATAAGGACAACTACCTCTTGTGAAGGGAAGGCGGTGTTGCTTGTTGAAATTCCACCAAATGAATCAGGAAGAAGTGGAAAAAACACTTCATACGAATATAACCACTGGATTAACTCGCAAAGATGTTCATAAAAAAAGGGAGAAGTTCGGCTGGAATGAATTATCCGAAGGGGAGAGGCAGTCGGCCATCCTTCTCTTTTTTAGCCAATTCAAAGATTTTATGGTGCTCGTTCTCTTGGCAGCAACGCTTATTTCCGGACTGCTTGGCGAATACCTGGATGCCGTGGCCATTATGGTCATTGTATTGATTAACGGTTTTTTGGGATTTATCCAGGAAAACAAAGCAGAAAAGTCCCTGCAGGCGTTAAAAAACTTATCGGCGCCGCAAGTTACTGTATTGCGGGATGGGGATTGGCAAAAAATCAATTCGAAAGAGGTTGTTCCCGGCGATATTATCCGAATTACAAGCGGCGACCGGGTCGGCGCCGACATGCGCATTGTTGCCGCAAACAATTTGGAGATTGAGGAATCAGCTTTGACCGGGGAATCCATCCCTGCCCCCAAATTTACAGAGCCAATCACCGAAACCAATCCGCCGTTGGGGGATTTGGCGAATATGGCGTTTAAGGGAACACTGGTTACCCGCGGGAATGGAGTGGGGATTGTAACAGCCACGGGAATGGCGACCGTGATGGGCAGTATAGCCGGAATGATCCAGACAGCCGATTCGGTTATGACTCCGCTGCAAAGGCGGCTGGATCAGCTCGGAAAAATATTGATTACCGTAGCACTCGTATTAACGCTGCTTGTTGTCATGACGGGAATCATCCATGGCCACGATGTGTATACGATGTTTTTGGCGGGAGTATCGCTTGCTGTGGCGGCCATTCCCGAGGGTCTGCCGGCCATCGTGACAATCGCTTTATCTCTCGGCGTGCAGCGGATGATTCGAAAAAATGCCCTCGTTCGCAAGCTGCCTGCAGTCGAAACGCTCGGATGCGCCTCTGTCATTTGTTCGGACAAGACCGGAACGATGACTCAAAATAAAATGACCGTGACAAAGATTTGGAGCGGCGGAAAAAGCTGGGATGTCACAGGAACCGGATATGTTCTCAAAGGCGATTTTTTTGAACATGATCACAAAGTGGACGTTTTACAGGAAAAAACCCTTCAGCAGCTGCTCACATTCGGGGCATTATGCAATAACGCCGCCGTTTCTGTTACAGGGAATGAAGTCCAATTGGATGGGGATCCGACTGAAGGGGCGCTGTTAATTGCTGCTTTGAAAGCCGGTTATAAGAAGGATGCACTATTGAAGGAATTTTCGATTGAAAAAGAATATCCGTTTGATTCTGACCGAAAAATGATGAGCGTGCTTGTCAAGGATGGCTCCGGCCGCCGTTTTATTGTTTCCAAAGGGGCACCGGATGTATTGGTTAAGAAATGTCAAATGGCATTGTGGAATGGGGAGCAAAGGCCGATTAATGAAACGATGCAAAAAGAAGTGGATGAGGCTGTCGAGGGGCTTGCTGCCCAGGCATTGAGGACAATTGCCATCGGCTGCAAAGAGCTGCATGCTGCAAAAATGCCGGAAACGGCGCAAGAAGCCGAAAGCAGACTGACGTTTATCGGGCTGTTCGGAATGATCGATCCGCCGCGGCCGGAAGTAAAAACGGCCGTCGAAGAGTGCCGCCAGGCCGGGATTAAAACAATCATGATCACAGGCGATCACGTCATTACTGCCCGGGCCATTGCCAGGCAATTGGGGATACTGGAAACAGGCAAGGGAAGCGAAAAAGTGATGGACGGGCAAATGCTGAACGACATGTCGGTTCCGGAACTGGAAGCGGTCGTTGAAGATGTAGCCGTTTTTGCCCGAGTGTCTCCCGAACACAAATTGAAGATTGTAAAGGCGTTGCAAAACAGGGGGCATGTTGTCGCCATGACTGGGGACGGGGTAAACGATGCCCCTGCGATCAAAGCGGCCGATATCGGAATCGCCATGGGGATTACGGGAACGGATGTATCGAAAGAGGCATCCTCATTAATTTTACTTGATGATAATTTTGCCACCATCAAGGCCGCGATCAAAGAGGGGCGAAACATATATGAAAACATCCGTAAATTTATCCGCTATTTGCTTGCTTCAAATGTCGGGGAAATACTTGTCATGCTGTTCGCCATGCTTTTGTATTTGCCGCTGCCATTGGTGCCCATCCAAATTTTGTGGGTGAATCTTGTGACGGACGGATTGCCGGCCATGGCCCTTGGGTTGGACCAGCCTGAAGAAAATGTGATGCAAAGAAAACCGCGGCATCCAAAGGAAGGCGTATTTGCCCGCAAGTTGGGCTGGAAAATCATTTCCCGCGGATTTTTAATCGGAGTCGTGACATTAATGGCGTTCATCATCGTGTACAGGCGCGACCCTGCTGATCTTGCCTATGCCCAGACGATTGCCTTTACCACACTTGTACTGGCCCAGCTTATCCATGTTTTTGATTGCAGAAGTGAAATATCCGTTTTTTCAAGAAACCCGTTTGAAAACAAATACCTTGTATGGGCTGTTATTTCTTCGGCCCTGCTGACGGTTGCCGTTATTTATGTCCCGGTACTCCAGCCGATTTTTCATACAGTTCCCATTTTGCCTGCAGACTGGCTGCTCGTATTGGGCCTGAGCTGTATTCCGACTTTCTTATTGGGAGGATCATTTTTTTCGAGAAAAAACAAATAATGTTATGATATAATCGATGAAGGTAATAGGGTAAAGCTATTACCTTTCTTATTGTTAAGCAAGCGACCGGGAGTGACCGATAATGGCAGCAAGCATGACAGGATTTGGGCGAAGCATCAAACAAACCGAAAACGTGACGGTTCAAGTGGAAATAAAAACAGTCAACCACCGTTTTATTGAATATAACATGAAATTGCCCCAACCATTTTCGCACATCGATATTGAAATTAGAAAACGGCTGGGCAAATACATAAAGCGGGGCAGGGTAGAGGTCAACGCGACGCTTTCCGGCTCATGGCATGCGCCCAAGGAATTGCATATTGACTGGAACCTTTTAGACAGTTATTATCAGTTTATACAGCAGGCGGGTGAAAGGTATCAACTGTCTTCAGGCCTGTCGGTTTCGGATTTATTACATATAGATGAAGCAGTGGTTGTCATCGAAGGAAGCGAGGAAGTCGGCAATCTGGCGGGTGTACTGATGGAGGCCGTTGAAGATGCCGCAGCCAAACTTCTGGAAATGCGGTTAAGGGAAGGAGAAAATCTTCGCTCCGATCTGGAAAACCATATTGCTTCTTTACATCTCCTCGTAGAAAAGGCAAAGAAACAGGCTTCCAAAGCAGAAATCGTCTACAGGGAAAAACTTGAAAAGAAATTGAAAGAACTGGCTGGCGACATGATTGATGATACAAGAATTGCAATGGAGGCAGCCATTATTGCCGACAAAACGGACATCAGCGAAGAATTGGCCAGGCTGGCAAGCCATATTGGGCAATTTGCAGAAACATTGCGCTCCAATGGACCCGTCGGAAGAAAGCTCGATTTCATCATCCAGGAAATGAACAGGGAAGCGAATACGATCGGTTCCAAAGGAAGCGATTCAGACATATCGTCACTCGTAGTGGAAATGAAGGTGATGATCGAAAAGCTGCGGGAGCAGGTGCAAAATTTGGAGTAAATAACGGTTGCAAATGCAAACAACCGTCAATACTGGGAGGGGCAGCATGCCGGTACAGCTTTTAAACATAGGGTTTGGAAATATTGTATCCGCCAATCGAATTATTTCTATCGTCAGCCCTGAATCCGCCCCCATCAAAAGGATGATTCAGGATGCACGGGATCGTGCCGCGCTCATTGATGCCACTTATGGGAGAAGAACGCGGGCCGTCATTATTATGGACAGTGATCATATCATTCTTTCGGCGGTGCAGCCTGAAACGGTTGCCCAACGGTTAGTATCGAATGGCCAGGAAGAGGGGTAGTAAACGAACATATGAAAGAGAAAGGCATACTTATTGTATTATCGGGCCCGTCCGGCGTCGGAAAAGGAACGGTGAGAAAGGCCGTATTTTCCCGTCCGGATGCGAAATTTGAATATTCGATTTCCATGACGACACGCAAACCGCGTGAAGGGGAAGTTGACGGGGTGGATTATTTTTTTAAGACACGGGAAGAGTTTGAACAGTTGATAAGGGAAGGAAAGCTTCTTGAGTATGCCGAATACGTCGGCAATTATTACGGAACACCGATTGACTATGTGAAAGAAACGCTGGCATCCGGAAAAGACGTTTTTTTGGAAATTGAAGTCCAGGGGGCGAAACAGGTTCGGGAAAAATTCCCGGACGGCCTCTTCATTTTTCTGATGCCGCCAAGCCTTGGTGAACTGAAAAAAAGAATTATCAGCCGGGGAACCGAATCGGTAGAACTCATTCATAACCGGATGGAAGCAGCCAAAAGAGAGATTGAATTAACAAGCATGTACGATTATATTGTAGAAAATGACGATGTCGAGCGGGCCGTTGATAAAATCAATGCGATCGTGCAAGCGGAACATTGCCGGAGCGAACGTGTCATCGACAAATATATCCAAATGCTGGAGGTGGAGTAACATGCTATATCCCTCTATCGATAAATTAATGGAAGTGATTGACTCGAAATATTCACTTGTTTCCATTGCCGCAAAAAGGGCCCGTGATCTGAAGGATCACGACAAGCCGCTTCTGGAAAAATATACTTCCCATAAATATGTTGGCAAGGCATTGGAAGAAATATACGAAGGCGCCCTTAAAGTAAAGGGTGAAGACAAAGAACTTGCCGAATAGGCGATAAAGATCAACCTGTCTGCCAGATAGGTTGTTTTTTCTTTTCTATGACGCGATGTTCATTCATAATAGAGGTTAATAAAAAAGTGTAAAATAAAGGAGATATTCGCCGTGAATGAAAAAAACATCTTGCTCTGTGTTTCGGGGGGGATCGCAGTATATAAGGCAGCTGATTTAACGAGCAAACTCGTTCAATCAGGTTTTTCGGTAAAAGTGATCATGAGCAGCTCTGCCGTGAAATTTGTCGCACCGCTGACGTTTCAGGCGCTTTCGAGAAATGAAGTCCATACAGATACCTTTACCGAAAACGACCCGTCTGTCATTGCCCACATTGACCTGGCTGATTGGGCAGATCTTGTGTTGGTCGTTCCGGCTACGGCCAATATGATCGGGAAATTGGCAAACGGCATTGCGGATGACATGATCTCCACTACCCTGTTGGCAACGACTGCACCCGTATGGATTGCTCCCGCCATGAATGTCCATATGTACAACCATCCTGCCGTACAGAAAAATATCCAAACTCTTTTGGAATTTGGAGTCCGCATGATTGAACCGGGCTCCGGATATTTGGCGTGCGGCTACACGGGAAAGGGCAGGTTGGAAGAACCCGCTGTCATTTTGGAAAAAGTAAAGGCGTTTTTTTCACCCGGGAATTCTGTTCTAAAAAACCGGACAGTGCTCATCACAGCCGGTCCCACAAAAGAAAGGCTAGATCCAGTGCGCTATTTTACAAACAGGTCGAGCGGAAAAATGGGCTATGCGCTGGCGGAGCAGGCGGCCTTGATGGGGGCAAACGTGATCCTGATATCGGGTACAGACATTCTTCCCGACCCGAAAAACGTCACATGCATCCATGTTGAAAGTGCAGAGGACATGTATCAAGAAGTAATGAAGCATGCCGATGCAGCAGACATCATCATAAAGAGCGCCGCTGTTGCCGACTATCGCCCGAAACAGGTTCTTGATTCCAAAATGAAAAAATCAGCGGACCAGATCATTGTGGAATTGGAAAAAACAACGGATATCCTTTTTGAGTTGGGGAAAAGAAAGAAACATCAATTCATTATCGGATTTGCAGCCGAAACAAATCACGTGGACGAGTATGCCAAAGAAAAACTGAAAAGGAAAAACGCGGATATGATCGTTGCCAACAATGTCACCCTGAAAGGGGCGGGTTTTGAAGGAGATACAAACATCGTGACAATTTATCATAAAGATGGGACAGCGAAAGAACTGCCGCTTATGAGCAAAACGGATACTGCGAAAGAAATATTAAGGGAGGCAGCTTTAAAATTGGGAGAAAGGAAAACATGACGATTGCACGCGTGATCGTTGACGTTCCGTCGATCGGAACCGACAAAGAGTTTGATTATTTCATACCGGAAAAATGGCAGGATATGGTCCAGCCGGGAATGCGTGTTGCCGTCCCGTTTGGACCACGGACCATTCAGGGGTTTGTGATCGGACTGAAAGAAAAGACGGATGTACAACAATTGAAAACGATCAGCAGGCTGTTGGACATAACGCCTGTATTAAACAGCGAGCTTTTAAGATTGGGAGAATGGATTGCCGAACAAACGCTGTCTTTTAAGGTTTCCGTGTTTCACGCCATGCTTCCGGCTGCGATGAAAGCAAAATATGATAAAGTCATCAGGAAAACGAATCGATCGGCCCAGCTTTCTTTGGACGGCTTATTTAACGGAAAAGATGAAATTCATTGGAAGGATGCAGAAAAAAGCAATTTGCTTCCCGCTTTGCATAAAGAAATAAGCGAAGGAAATGTAGAAGTTGTTTATATCGTAAAAGACCGGGCCCAAACGAAAAAAATGAAAAAAGTGGAACCGGCTGTTTCCAAAGATGGGCTCCTATCGGCAGCAGAAGATCTTCCAAAAAATGCGGTCAATCAAAAAAGGCTTCTTCACTATATTCATGATGCCCAAGAGAAATCATTTGAATCCAAAGACTTGTCGCTGCGCGCAAAGGTGCCCCGGCAAACGATTTCGGCACTTGTGAAAAAGGGGATTTTATCCGAGAAAAATGAGGAGGTCTATCGGGATCCATATAAACACAAATCTTTTAAACGGACGAACCCGCTGCCGCTCACTGAGGAACAGCAAAGAGCAATGGATCCCATTCTCGAGTCCATCAAAACGAATTCCCATAAAACGTACATGTTATATGGCGTAACAGGCAGCGGCAAGACGGAAATCTATCTACAATCCATCCATGAAGTCATCAAAAAGGGAAAAGAAGCGATTGTGCTCGTACCGGAAATCGCACTCACTCCGCAAATGGTGGAAAGATTCAAAGGGAGATTTGGAAGCGATGTGGCCGTCTTGCACAGCCGGCTTTCCATTGGCGAACAGTACGATGAGTGGCGGAAAATACAAAAAAAAGAAGTCAAGGTCGTTGTCGGAGCGCGTTCAGCCGTGTTTGCCCCTTTTGAAAACCTGGGAATCATTATTATAGATGAAGAACACGAAACGAGTTATAAGCAGGAAGAAATACCGCGATATCATGCCCGGGATGTAGCCGTTGAACGGGCAAAATTCCATCAGTGTCCGGTCGTGCTTGGCAGTGCCACCCCCTCGCTCGAGTCATTCGCCAGGGCCCAAAAAGGAATTTACCAACTGTTGACCTTGTCCAAAAGAATGAATGAAAAAAGTTTGCCTGACGTTTCGATTGTGGATATGCGGGAAGAAATGAGAAGCGGCAACCGTTCGATGTTTTCAAAAGAGCTTTTTGAAAAGCTTAAGAACAGGCTTGCAAAACGGGAACAAACGGTTTTATTTTTAAATCGTCGCGGTCATTCGACTTTTTTAATGTGCCGGGACTGCGGGTTTGTCATGCAATGCCCGCATTGTGACATTACGCTGACATTCCACCGCTATTCAAATGAGATGAAGTGCCATTATTGCGGCTTTCATACGGAAGTCCCGCAAATCTGTCCGGAATGTGGCAGCTCACATATTCGTTATTTCGGAACCGGGACGCAAAAAGTGGAAGAAGAGCTTTCCAAACTTCTGCCCGAAGCAAGGGTTGTCAGAATGGACGTGGACACAACAGGACGAAAAGGTGCCCATGAACGGCTTCTTGACCACTTTCAATCGGGAAAAGCGGACATTTTGCTCGGCACACAAATGATTGCCAAAGGTTTGGATTTCCCCAATATTACACTTGTTGGCGTATTAAGCGCTGATACGATGCTTCATTTGCCGGATTTTCGGGCTGCCGAAAAAACGTTCCAGCTCCTGACCCAGGTTAGCGGGAGGGCAGGCAGGCATGAATTATCAGGGGAAGTTGTCATTCAAACGTATTCACCCGAGCACTACAGCATCCAGCTTGCCGGCAAGCAGGACTACGATCGTTTTTACAGGCGGGAAATGGCCATGAGAAAGCTCGGCTCCTATCCTCCTTTTTACTATTTGGCTTTAATCACAGTCCAACACGCAGATTTAATGAAAGTTGTTGCTGTCACAGAAAAGATATCTGCTTATATTCAATCAAAAATATCCGATGCGGCGATTTTATTGGGCCCGGTTGCTTCTCCCATACCCAGGATCAATGATAGATATCGCTATCAATGTTTGATAAAATACAAGCGGGAACCCAGCCTCTTCCCGGCATTAAATAAAGTGCTTGAACATTATCAAGGCAAACTTTCAAGAAACGGGTTATCCATCTCGATCGATGTGAATCCTTACATGATGATATAACTAACCGAAATGCATTTTATCGTATGCCGTCCAAGCGAGTCAGTTTGGACCGGGCAGTGACCGATATGTATAGAAATGAATCCCAATTGGCGAAATTGGAAGGGAGCGACCTGAATGACGAAAGTGATATTTATGGGAACGCCGGATTTTGCTGTCCCCATTTTAAAAAGGCTGATGAGGGACGGGTATGAAGTGGCTGCGGTTGTGACCCAGCCGGACCGGCCGGTCGGCAGAAAAAAAATATTGACGCCGCCGCCTGTTAAAAAAGAGGCGGAAAGATGGAATATACCTGTTTACCAGCCTGAAAAAATCAGCGAAGCCCGGGAAACCAACCAAATATTGGAGCTTTCTCCGGATTTGATCGTGACGGCCGCCTTTGGGCAGCTGCTGCCGAAAAAAATTCTTGATGCCCCGAAGTACGGATGCATCAATGTTCACGCCTCCCTTCTGCCCGAACTCAGAGGCGGAGCGCCGATCCATCATGCCATCTTGCGGGGATTTACGAAAACAGGCATTACGATTATGTACATGGTTGAAAAGCTGGATGCCGGAGACATCATCAGCCAGGTGGAAGTTCCCATTACCGAGCAGGATGACGTCGGTTCCTTGCATGAAAAGCTGAGTGCAGCAGGTGCAGACCTGTTATCGGCCACACTGCCGAAGCTGCTTGCCGGTGAAATAAAACCCCGCCAGCAAGAAGAAGAAAAAGCGACATATGCCTTAAACATTACCCGTAAAGAAGAGAAAATTGACTGGTCCGTGCCCGGGGAGGAAATCTACAATCAAATTCGCGGCTTGTGCCCGTGGCCTGTCGCCTATACAACATATGAAAGTGAAATTTTAAAAATTTGGAAAGCCGAAAAAAGGCATTTGGCCGAAAAACAGAAGCCGGGTATGATCGTAAAAGTTGAAAAAGACGGCTTTATAGTAGCAACCGGAAACGATACAGGAATAAAAATAATGGAACTTCAGCCCGCAGGGAAGAAAAAAATGTCATCTTTCCAATATTTAAAAGGAGCAGGGGCTTCCATAAAACCAGGCATTGCTTTAGGAGAATAAAATGAAAAATCCGCAGAAAAACGTTCGTGAAGCTGCCCTTGACATATTGGAAGCTGTTGATCAGCAAAGATCATACAGCAACCTTCTTCTGAACAGCTTCATTGAAAAAAATCATATAAAAGGGCCTGATACTGCCTTGCTGACCGAGATGGTTTACGGAACGATCCAAAGAAAAATGACCCTTGATTATTATTTGGCTCCGTTTATTAAAAAGAAATTGGACCACTGGGTTCGCAACTTGCTGAGGCTGTCGCTTTATCAATTGGTTTATTTGGACAGAATTCCGGATCGGGCGGTTATCCACGAAGCAGTTGAAATTGCCAAGAGACGGGGCCACCAGGGCATTGCCGGACTAGTCAACGGGGTGTTAAGATCCATTCAGAGAAAAGGCATCCCATCACTTGAATCCATCCCAGATCCTGCGGAACGGCTGGCGATTGAAACGAGCCACCCAATATGGCTTGTCAAGCGTTGGATCAGCCAATTCGGGTTTGAAAAAACAAAGGAAATGTGTAAGACGAACTTGCAGGCACCGGTCCAAACAGCGAGGGTAAACGAGTTGAAGATTTCAAGGGAACAATTGCTCGATTTGCTGGAAAAAGAAGGGCTCATTGCAAACCCGAGCCCGATCATTCCCATTTCGGTCCGGGCCGTGAAGGGCAACTTGGCTCGTTCGGAATATTATAAAAGAGGATATTTTACCATTCAGGACGAAAGCTCCATGCTGGCAGCCTATGCCCTGGATGTTTCTCCGCAGCAAAAGGTGCTCGATGCGTGTGCCGCTCCGGGAGGCAAAACGGCCCATATTGCCGAAAGACTTGAAAATACGGGGGAAGTCATTGCGCTTGATCTGCATGAACATAAAGTGAAATTGATTAAAGAACAGGCGAACCGGCTTGGGCTTCAAAATATAACGGTTCAAGTACTTGACAGCCGCCAGGCAAACAAGTTTTTTCCCGAGCAATCCTTTGACAGGGTGCTGGTGGATGCGCCTTGTTCGGGTCTGGGCGTTTTGCGCCGCAAACCCGACATAAAGTATGCAAAAACGGTGGAAGACATTTATTCCCTTAAAAAAGTCCAAATCAACATTTTGCATGCAACCGCAAAGCTCGTTAAAAAAGGCGGGGTGCTTGTTTACAGCACATGCACGGTTGATCGGGAAGAAAATGTGGATTCCGCTGAAAAATTTCTTGAAGATCATCCTGACTTTGAACCGTATCCTTTAAAATTGCCAAGGCCCATCTCCGCTTTGGCAAATGGATATTACGTGCAAATCATGCCCCAGGATTTTGGGAGTGACGGCTTTTTCATCTCCTCATTTAAAAAAAGATGAAATAAAAGTTGTGTCAAATTAGCTTACGGGATGAGGTGGATCGCATTGAAAGCAATATTTAAAACAGATACGGGAAAAGTCCGGAGCCATAATGAAGATAACGGCGGTGTCTTTGTAAATAACAGCGGCGAATTTCTTGCCATCGTTGCAGATGGAATGGGCGGCCATAAAGCAGGTGAAGTCGCAAGCCAATGTGCCGTAAGCCACCTGAAAGAACAGTGGCAGCAAGTGGAGCGCATGCTGACCCCTGCCCAGGCAGAAACATGGTTTCGTACGAATATATCGGCAGTCAACAAGCAAATTTTGAAATATTCCCGGGAAAACCAAGCGTTAGAGGGCATGGGGACGACGATTGTTGCAGTCATTGTCACGGATAAATTTGCAACGGTAGCCAATATCGGGGACAGCCGCTGCTATGTCATGAATGACCAAGGATACAAACAATTAACGGAAGACCATTCATTTGTCAACGAACTGGTGAAAACAGGGCAAATTACCCCTGAAGATGCTGCCCATCATCCGCGTAAAAACATCGTGTTAAAAGCAGTCGGAACAGAACCGGAAATTGAAATGGATACGAAAACGATCACATTTGAAAAAGGGGATAAAATATTGCTCTGTTCCGACGGTTTGTCGGACAAAGTAACGAAGGATGAGATGGAATCCATTCTAAAAGAACAGGGAAATGTAGAAGAAAAAGCCGGCAAATTGATACAAATGGCCAACCAATACGGCGGTGAGGACAATATTTCCCTTGCCATTATTGAATATGAAGCCCGCGGTGAAAGCAGGTGTACTGAATGCTGATCGGAAAAAGGATAAGCGGGCGCTATAAAATCTTGAAAGTAATTGGCGGAGGCGGAATGGCCAACGTTTACCTGGCCCACGACATGATTTTGGACCGGGATGTAGCCGTAAAAATATTAAGGCTCGATTTCGCCGATGAGGATGAATTTATCCGCCGTTTTCAAAGAGAAGCCCAGTCCGCCACAAGCCTGGCCCATCCCAACATCGTCAACATCTATGATGTGGGAGAGGAAGGAAATATATACTATATCGTGATGGAATATGTGGATGGTATGACGTTAAAGCAATACATACAGCAAAATCATCCCATATCGGTGGAAAAAACGCTTAATATTATGCAGCAGCTTACTTCGGCTCTTTCCCATGCGCATTACAATCATATTATCCACCGCGACATAAAGCCGCAAAATATACTGATTGACCATGAAGGAACCGTTAAAATAACGGATTTCGGCATCGCCATGGCTTTAAGCGCAACCTCGATTACCCAGACCAATGCCGTTTTAGGTTCCGTACATTATTTGTCTCCCGAACAGGCGCGCGGTGGCATGGCTACTAAAAAATCCGATATATATTCACTTGGAATTGTCATGTTTGAGCTGCTTACGGGACGGCTTCCGTTTTCGGGAGAATCGGCTGTATCCATTGCCATAAAACATTTGCAGTCGGAAACCCCTTCCCCAAAACGGTGGAATCCGGACATTCCCCAAAGCGTGGAAAATATCGTCTTGAAAGCAACGGCAAAAGATCCCTTTTTGCGCTACAATAACGTTGAAGAAATGGAAAAAGACCTGGAAACGGCCCTTGACCCGGAAAGGCTGCAAGAGCCGAAATTTGTCATTCCCGAAGATCAAGATGCGACCAAGGCGATTCCGGTTATTACGGATCATGACATCCAATCATCCGGGGACGAAACCGTTATTCATCATAACGGACATGATCATAAGCCGAAAAAAAAGAAGAAAAAGAAGAAAAATCCGGGCAAAAAGCGGTCTTGGATCATCGGTTCGATCATTGCCCTTGCCCTTTTGTTGGTTTTGCTGTTCACAGTCATTTTGTCCGGGGTTCTTGGTGCAAAAGTTGTACAAGTGCCTGATGTAAGCGGGGAAGCATATGATGATGCAGTTTCGGCACTCGTTGATAAAGGACTGAAAGTCGGAGAAAAAATAGAAACCCCGGACGAAGAGTTTCAAGAAGGCGAAGTCATCAAAACGAGCCCAAAAGCGGGAAGGGAAGTAAAAAAGGGCAGCGTTGTCGATATTTACTTAAGCACGGGAGAAGAACCATTTGTAATGTCCGATTACAGGGGACGGCCGTATGAGGATATCATTATAATGCTGGAAGATGAAGGATTTAAGAATATCAAAAAAGAAGAAAGAAATTCAGATGAGGAGCCAGGTATAATCATTGACCAGGATCCGGCCCCTGATTCGGAAGTCGTTCCCTCCAAAACGACGATTACCTTCATCGTCAGCCAGGGAGCGGAAACGGTCACGTTAAAAGATCTGACAGGATACAATCAAAAAGGTTTGGAAAGCTACAGGGAATCTTCCGGTTTAACGATTGATTCCACCGCGGAAGAATATTCGGATGAAGTAGATGAGGGTCTTGTCATATCTCAGGAACCTGCTGCAGGATCTGTTTTAAAAAAGGGCGATGCTGTCAAAGTGGTCATTTCCAAAGGGGCGAAAGAAATCCCCCCCAAAACCGTTACGAAAGAAATTACGATTCCATATGAACCCGAAGAAGAAGGGAAATCCCAGGAAGTGAGAATCTTTATAGAGGATTTAAATCACAGCATGACGGTTCCTGCAGAAATTTTTTCAATCAACTCAACCACTAAAAGGGAAATCCAATTCAAGATCGAAAAGGGCAAAAAAGCCGGTTATAAAGTGATTAGGGACAATTCGGTCTTACTGGAAGAAGAAGTGCCTTATCCGGATGAATAATAATATGAAAGGAAGGATGCCATGTCCAAAGGGAAAATTATTAAAGCGCTAAGCGGTTTTTACTATGTGTTGGCGGGAAATCAAATCATCCAATGCAGGGGAAGAGGCGTGTTCCGCAAAAAGAATATCAGTCCGCTCGTTGGCGATTATGTCACATTTCAGGCAGAGAATGAACAGGAAGGATACATTATGGCTATTGAGCCGAGAAAAAATGAATTGACCCGTCCGCCGATAGCAAATATTGACCAGGCTGTCTTAGTCTTTTCCGCCATCGAACCGGACTTCAGCACGCTTCTCCTGGATCGTTTTCTTTCCATCGTGGAACTAAACAGCATTCACCCAATTATTTGCATCACAAAGATTGATTTGCTTTCGCAGAAGGATAGAAAACAGCTCGACACTTATGCGAAAGACTATCGAACGGTTGGATATGAAGTTCTTTTAATGTCTTCTTTGACCGGGGAAGGGATGGAACAGCTTCTGCCGTATCTTCATTCAAAAGTGAGTGTCTTGGCCGGACAGTCCGGGGTCGGGAAATCCTCTCTTTTAAATGCGTTGAAACCGGATCTTGATATAAAAACTGGACATATCTCAGCGCATCTTGGCAGAGGAAAGCATACAACCCGCCATGTCGAATTGCTCCAAATTGGCGGCGGGCTTGTTGCCGATACGCCGGGGTTCAGTTCTCTGGAATTTCCCAATATGGAGGAGGCAGACTTGGGCCAAGCGTTTCCGGAAATTTCCGCAGCTGGTGCAGGCTGCAAGTTTCGCCGCTGCCTGCATGTGAATGAACCGGGCTGTGCCGTCATAAAAGCAGTGGAACAAGGCCAAATTTGTTCCTACAGGTACGAACATTACAAGCAGTTCTTGGAAGAAATCAAAGAAAGAAAGCCGAGGTATTAGCTCATGAAAATAGCGCCATCCATTTTGGCAGCCGATTTTACAAAACTGGGGGAGGAAATTAAAGAAGTGGAAGCGGCGGGAGCGGATCTTATCCATGTGGACGTCATGGACGGACACTTTGTCCCCAACATAACAATGGGGCCCGCTGTTGTAAAAGCGATCAGGTCCATTACAAAGCTTCCGCTTGATGTTCATTTAATGATTGAAAATCCCGACCAATATATAGAGGCATTCGCCGAAGCGGGAGCGGACTATATTACCGTTCATGCCGAAGCTTCGCCGCATCTTCACCGGACCTTGGATGAGATCAGAAAACAAGGGGTGAAATCAGGTGTGGTTCTGAACCCGGCTACGCCGGCAGATTCGATAAAATATGTGCTGGACAACATTGATATGGTCCTGTTGATGACGGTCAACCCCGGTTTTGGGGGACAATCCTTTATACACTCCGTCCTTCCCAAAATCACCGAGGTCAGAAATATGGGACTGGAAAATGGCGTTCAATTTGAAATTGAAGTGGATGGCGGGATCAATCCCGAAACAGCAAGGCTTTGCAAAGAAGCCGGTGCAACGGTTTTTGTGGCCGGTTCCTCCATTTTTAATCAAAAAGACAGGAAAAAAGCCCTGCTGGACATTCGTGAAGAAATCGTTTAGAAAGGAATAAACGATCGAAATGAAAAAACCAATCATCCACATTGTTGCCGGAGGCCCCGGGCATTTAATCCCCGATCTGTCTTTGTTTGCCGACCATCCCGCCCTGTGGGCAGGGGTGGATCTCGGGGTCCGCACGATCATCCTGGCAGGCATTGCCCCCCATATTGCAGTGGGAGATTTTGATTCTGTCAGTGAAGAGGAGTGGCAGCAAATTGAGAAGAAAGTACCTGCCATTCATAAATTCCGCCCGGAAAAAGATGAAACGGACATGGAACTTGCTCTCATGTGGGCAGCCAGCCAGGAACCGGATAAAATTGTTATATTTGGGGGGACCGGGGGCAGGCTGGACCATTTTTTGGCCAATGCTTTCATGATGGCGGGTTATAAACAGAAATACCCTGCTATCACGTTTGAATTAATCGATAAAAATAATGTACTATCTGTTGTGCTGCCCGGCAGCTACTCACTCGAACGGGATCCGCTGAAAAAATATGTATCTTTTATTCCGGTTTTCAATAAAGTTACCGGCCTTACATTAACTGGTTTTAAATATCCATTAAACGATCATACGGTTCCGCCCGGCTCTTCGCTATGTATCAGCAACGAACTTATTGAGAAAACCGGTCATTTTTCATTTGAAAAAGGCATATTAATGGTGATAAGGAGCATCGATTAAATTTTACTCCCATGTTTGTTTGCTTCGTGTACTTATGAATACATGTTGAATAAGATAAGAGTGGAAACGGCTATTTCTCTTTAGAGCGACGAGGAGGGGACCTGTATGAAGTTTTACACCATCAAGCTTCCAAGGTTTTTGGGCGGCATCGTAAGAGCGATGCTTGGTACATTTAAAAAAGGCTGAATGATCATGCAAAGAGGCACCTATATCAATAGGCGCCCCTTTTTTATAGGCAAGGTTTACTCCCGTGCGAAGAGCAAAACTTCCATCATATTATACTTTTTGAACTTTTCCGGATTTGAGTGCACGTGCGGATACCCACACCCGTTTTGGTTTCCCGTTCACTAAAATCCGCACTTTTTGCAAGTTGGCACCCCATGTGCGTCTGCTTGCATTCATCGCATGAGAACGTTTATTACCCGTAGCAGTTTTACGGCCGGTAATGACGCATTGCTTTGCCATAAAGATTCCCTCCAATCATGTAAATCCCCATAAATCAATTGCTGATGGTTTCCATCATTTTTTTTCGTAAAAGATACTATAATAATTTATCACAAAACGGACGGGATTGCAATCAATCCTTCTCTCTTCTGTTAAGGTTTTTTTCTTTACAGTGTAGTCGAATGAAAGTGATCCGGCTTTAAAAATAACCTTTGTTATAGTAAGATAAGCATAGCCATAAACGTGAAATCATCCAACCTTTTGGAAAAAGAATAGGAGGGAGCAACATGTCCATTGAAATGAAAACGAAGTACGGCCAAATCGACATCACTAACGATACAATCGCAACGATTGCCGGCGGTGCTGCGATTGATTGCTACGGCATAGTCGGTATGGCTTCCAAAAATCAAATCAGGGACGGGCTGACTGAAATATTGCGCAGGGATAATTTTGCGCGTGGAGTGGTCATCCGCCAGGAAGAAGGCGCTTTCCATATCGATATGTACATTATCGTCAGCTACGGGACGAAAATTTCGGAAGTGGCTTACAACGTACAATCAATGGTGAAATATACATTGAAAAAAACAATCGGGCTGTCAGCCGATACAGTCAATATATATGTTCATGGAGTTCGGGTTACGAACCCGTAATGAGGAGGAAAAGTTCGTGTCGATCACAACATTGGATGGAAATCGCTTCGCCGAGATGATCACTCACGGAGCCGATTACTTATCAGCCAATGCAGAATTGGTTGATGCCTTAAATGTTTTCCCCGTACCGGACGGCGATACGGGTACAAATATGAAATTATCAATGAATTCCGGATCAAAAGAGGTTCAAAAAAATGGGCAGGATCACATTGGCAAGGTAGGAGCAGCTTTTTCCAAAGGGTTGCTGATGGGGGCCCGGGGAAATTCCGGTGTCATTTTGTCCCAGCTTTTTCGCGGATTTTCCAAAGAAATCGAAGCCAAATCCGCTTTGTCCAGTACCGAGTTTGCCCGCGCATTGGAAGCGGGCGTTCAAACGGCTTATAAAGCGGTCATGAAACCTGTGGAAGGAACGATTTTGACTGTTGCCAAAGATGCCGCCAAACAGGCAATGGAAACTGCAAAAACGACGGCTGATATAACTGAAGTAATGGAGCGGACCCTGGCTGCGGCAAAAAAATCGCTTTCCAAGACTCCGGACTTGCTTCCTGTCTTAAAGGAAGTGGGTGTTGTGGACAGCGGCGGCCAGGGGCTCGTATTCGTATATGAGGCCTTTTTGGCAGTATTAAAAGGACAGGTGCTCCCGCGCGTTTCGCGAACTGACGTTCGTCCGATGGAAGAACTCGTCAATGCCCAGCATCACCAGAACATCCACGGTTTTATCGATACGGAAGAAATTGAATTCGGATATTGCACGGAATTCATGGTCCGCTTTGAAAAGGATCAAAAAACCTTTCATGAAGATATTTTCCGGAAGGACTTGAGTAAATACGGTGATTCCCTGCTTGTCATTGCCGATGAAGAAGTGGCAAAAGTCCATATTCATTCCGAGTTCCCCGGAGAGGTTTTATCATACGGACAGCAGTACGGTCCGCTCATTCATATAAAAATTGAAAATATGCGGGAGCAGCATCGTGCACTTGTAAACGACAGGCCGGCACCCGTTGCCGCCCGGACTGTCGGGAAGAATAAACCGGAGAAATATGCATTGATCGCCGTGGCCGCCGGGGAGGGCATGGCCAAATTGTTAAAAAGCATCGGGGCTTCGGCGATCATTCAAGGCGGACAAACGATGAACCCCAGCACGGAAGACCTCGTGAATGCCCTAAATGAAGTAAATGCCGAAAACACGATTATACTTCCGAATAATAAAAATATCATTATGGCTGCGGAACAGGCTGCCGAAGTAACCGAAGGAAATGTCCTTGTCGTTCCCTCCAGGACAATCCCCGAGGGAATCGCCGCCATCCTGGCCTTTCATCCGGACCGGGACCTTGAAAGCAATGGACAGGCCATGAAAGAAGCAATGAAGTGGGTAAAAACAGGCCAAATTACATACGCTGTCAGGGATACGATCATTGATGGACTTGAAATAAAAAAAGATGACTTTATGGGCATTGCCAACGGGAAAATCGTAACAGCAAACGAAAATTTATTGGATGCGGCCAAAAACTTATTAACAAACATGATTGACGACGATTCGGAAATTCTGACGATCATTTACGGGGAAGGGACCGAACCTTCGTTTTCGGAGCAACTGGCCCGGTTTGCCGAGGAGCGGTTTCCGGATATAGAGGTTGAAATCCATGAAGGAGGACAGCCTGTTTATCAGTTTATTTTTTCGGTTGAGTGAAAACGATTTTGTTGATATACAGAAGGAGGAAGGCTGGCAACTCATGATCCATTTACAAAATGCAGACGTCACAACAGTAAAAGGAATCGGGAAGGAAACGGCCGTCCAGCTTGCCGATATGGGGATCCGCTCCATTCAAGATTTGCTTTACTATCTGCCTTACCGTTACGATGACATGAGATTGCGTGATTTGGCCGAAGTTCACCACGACGAGCGGGTGACGATTGAAGGGAAGGTTCATAGTGAACCTTCTCTTGTATTTTATGGCAAGAACAAGAACCGGTTGACGATCCGTCTTTTGGTTGATCAATATTTAATTAGGGCGGTATTTTTCAATCGTTCGTATTTAAAGGGCAAATTGGCGCCGAATGATGTTATTACGGTTTCCGGAAAATGGGACAAGCATCGCCAAACCATTACATGCAGCGACATTATTTTGGGACCGCACAGACATGTCACGCAATTCCTTCCTGTCTATCCGGCTAAAGGGCAAATAACCGTTAAAGCGCTCCGGCGCTATATAAAAGAGGCCCTTGAAAAATATGGCAGCGGCGTTGAAGAAATTCTTCCAAAAGCGGTAAGGGACCGATACAAATTGGTTCCGATTCGGGATGCTTTGCAATTCATCCACTTTCCGGAATCGGAGGAGGAAATGAAGCAGGCCCGCAGACGGTTTGTCTACGAGGAATTTTTATTGTTTCAATTAAAAATGCAAGTATTGAGGAAATTAAGAAGGGAAAAGCTGCAGGGAATCGGCCAAAACTACAATCTTAAGCAATTGAAACAGTTTATTTCGACGCTTCCATTTTCTTTGACAAACGCACAAAAAAAAGCAGTCAATGAAATATGCGCAGATCTAAAATCACCGTAC
Organism: Siminovitchia jepli; assembly: GCF_047228825.1. Lineage (NCBI taxonomy): Bacteria > Bacillati > Bacillota > Bacilli > Caryophanales > Bacillaceae > Siminovitchia > Siminovitchia jepli. Next base: position 201,569 of record NZ_JBFEGN010000001.1, on the reverse strand, counting down.
AGAATGAACAGATTGCTTCAGGGGGATGTCGGGTCGGGAAAGACGGTGGTAGCGGCAATAGCATTGTACGCCAGTTATACGGCAGGATTCCAGGGGGCATTAATGGTGCCAACGGAAATATTGGCTGAGCAGCACATGGAATCCTTACATCAATTGTTTGCGGGTGCGGATCTTTCTTTGGAATTGTTGACAAGTTCGGTGAAAGGGAAGGCCCGGCAGGAAATATTGGAAAGGCTGCAAAGCGGAGAAATTGATATTTTGGTTGGAACACATGCCTTGATTCAGGATGAGGTGAATTTTTCCAATCTGGGGCTTGTCATTACGGACGAGCAGCATCGATTCGGTGTGGAACAACGGAGAGTTTTAAAAGAAAAGGGGGAAAACCCGGACGTCTTATTCATGACGGCGACCCCGATTCCCCGCACTTTGGCCATTACAGTTTTTGGCGAGATGGATGTTTCTGTCATTGACGAGATGCCTGCAGGCAGAAAGCCTGTTGAAACGTATTGGGCAAAGCATGAAATGCTGGACCGGGTGCTTTCGCTGATGGAAAAAGAATTGAAAAAAGGCAGGCAGGCGTATGTCATTTGCCCCCTGATCGAAGAATCGGAAAAATTGGATGTCCAAAATGCGATAGATGTATACAACCTGCTTGCCAATCATTTTCAAGGACGATTCCGGACGGGATTGATGCATGGGCGCCTGCCGCCTTCGGAAAAAGAGGAAGTCATGAAAGCATTCAGCGAAAATAAAATTGAAGTGCTTGTATCTACTACCGTCGTCGAGGTGGGGGTGAATGTTCCGAATGCGACATTTATGCTCATATACGATGCAGAAAGGTTCGGGCTTTCCCAATTGCACCAGCTCCGCGGGCGGGTTGGGCGCGGATCCGGGCAATCGTATTGCATTTTGCTTGCGGATCCGAAAAATGAAGTCGGGAAAGAGCGGATGAAAATCATGACAGAGACGAACGACGGGTTCGTGTTGAGCGAACGTGATCTTGAACTGCGGGGCCCCGGGGATTTCTTCGGCAAGAAGCAGAGCGGCCTGCCCGAGTTTCGGGTTGCCGACATGGTTCATGATTACAAAGTTTTGGAAATTGCCCGGATGGATGCAATGCATTTCATTGAAATGGATGAATTTTGGCATGATGAGGAATATGCACCGCTCAGACGTTATCTTGAAGAGTCGGGAGCCATGTCCGGAGAGAAATTAGATTAAGATCTTCCATTACTGTTGCATGATCCTGCACCTTTTTATATACTACTATTAATACCAAGTCTTAATAACGAGAATGGTGTGATGCATGCATGAAGCCAGTGAAAAAAGACCGCCAGCAGCTTCTCGTTCAAACGATTGGCGCGAACCCGTTCGTCACGGATGAAGAATTGGCTGAACAGTTTTCGGTCAGTGTGCAAACCATCAGGCTTGACCGGATGGAACTCGGCATTCCGGAGTTGCGTGAACGCATTAAGCATGTGGCAGAACAACATGTCGACAATGAAGTAAAATCATTGCCGGTCGATGATGTGATCGGTGATATCATAGATATCCAGCTTGACAAAAGTGCGATATCCATTTTTGATGTAAAAAGTGAGCATACGTTTACAAGAAACTCCATAGTGCGCGGACACCATCTGTTTGCGCAGGCGAATTCATTGGCTGTTGCAGTCATTGATGATGAGGTTGCCCTGACGGTCAAAGCAGACATTCATTTTACAAGGCCGGTTAAAGCAGGCGAAAGAGTTGTCGCCAAAGCGAAAGTCCGCGAGCGTGCAAAAGGTGATAAAAGAACATTTGTTGAGGTTGAAAGTTTCGCAGCCGGCGAAATATGCTTTAGAGGAATTTTTGAAATGTATCGTTCCAGCCATTGAAAAAGGGAGACTGAAGATGAAAATTGCAATCGATGCGATGGGCGGCGATCATGCACCAAGGGAAATTGTCCGAGGCGTGGAAAAAGCAGCCCGGGATTTTACTGATGCAGCGTTTGTTTTATTTGGCAACGAAAAAGAAATTATGAAACATTTAAACAAGCAAGAACGGATTGAAATTGTCCATGCAACGGAAGTAATCGGCGCAGAAGATGAACCGGTCAAGGCAGTGCGCCGCAAAAAAGACGCTTCCATGGTGAAAATGGCCCGGGCTGTAGCCGATGGACAGGCTGATGCATGCATATCTGCCGGCAATACCGGGGCTTTAATGGCTTCGGGATTATTTATCGTCGGCAGAATAAAAGGAGTGGAAAGGCCCGCTCTGGCCCCGACACTTCCGACGATTGACGGAAAAGGGTTTGTCATGCTTGATTTGGGGGCCAACGCGGATGCCAAGCCCGAGCATTTGCTTCAATATGCCTGCATGGGAAAAATATACGCGGAAAATGTCAGAAAGATAGAAAACCCGAGAGTGGCATTATTGAATATTGGCGCTGAACAGAATAAAGGAAACGAACTGACCAAAAAAACGTACGGCTTACTGAAAAATGCCAACATGAATTTCACCGGAAACATCGAGGCCCGGGAATTGCTTGAAGGCCATGCGGATGTCGTTGTAACGGATGGATTTACGGGAAATGTGGTTTTAAAAGCGATTGAAGGTACAGCCGCATCGCTCTTTTCCATGCTGAAAACGGCGATGACCAAAAGCCTGAAAAATAAATTGGCGGCCGGGATGATCAAGGGGGATCTTCTCGAACTGAAAGAGCAAATGGATTATACGGAGTATGGCGGCGCCTGTCTTTTCGGATTGGAGTCACCGGTCATCAAGGCTCACGGCTCTTCCAATGCGAATGCCATCTACCATGCCATTCGCCAAGCGCTTGACATCATCCGAAATGATGTGACCGGAACCATTAAAGCCAATATTACCGAACAAAATGGTTAACATAAAGGGAGTGAAGCAAATGGAGAAAATTGCCTTCGTTTTTCCGGGCCAGGGCTCTCAAACCGTAGGCATGGGCCAGGCAATGGCCATGCAAAATGAACGGGCAAAGCGGATATTTGAAAAGGCGGATGAAACATTGGGATTTTCCCTGTCTCAGGTTATTTTTGAGGGACCGCAGGAAACGCTGACGCTTACAACTAACGCCCAGCCGGCCCTTTTGACAACGAGCATCGCTTTGCTGAAAGGGCTGGAAGAAGCCGGAATCCGCCCGGATTATACGGCCGGCCACAGTTTAGGAGAATACTCTGCATTGGTGGCAAGCGGCTCGCTCGATTTTCAGGATGCGGTATATGCAGTCAGGAAGCGGGGGGAATATATGGAAGAAGCTGTTCCAAGCGGGGAAGGGACAATGGCGGCCATATTGGGAATGGACCGGAATGCCCTTCATGTTATTTGTCAAAAAGTGACAGAGGCAGGAGATTCCGTTCAATTGGCCAACATGAATTGTCCGGGTCAGATCGTGATTTCCGGCACCGTTGCCGGCGTGCACAAGGCCGCCGATATGGCTAAAGAAGCCGGAGCCAAACGTGTCCTTCCATTGCAGGTGAGCGGCCCCTTTCATTCTGTCCTTATGAAGCCCGCCGCCGAAAAGTTTAAAACCGTATTGGATGGCATTCAAGTAAAAGATGCTGAAATCCCGGTCGTTGTCAATGTAACGGCAGCTCCTGCGGCCGATTCCGCCACGATCCGGGAAAAGTTGATTGAACAATTATATTCGCCGGTCCTTTGGGAAGATACCGTTGAAAAGCTCATCACACTTGGTGTGGGAACTTTCGTGGAAATCGGGCCGGGAAAAGTTTTATCCGGACTCATCAGAAAAGTGGACCGAAACGTCAAGACATTGCCGGTCCAAGATCCGGAGAGTTTACACGCTGCTGTAGCAGCCTTAAGGGGGAAGTGATGTGCGTTTGGAAGGAAAAACGGCAATCGTGACAGGAGCCTCGAGGGGAATAGGCCGGGAAATAGCACTGGTGCTCGCCAAAGAGGGAGCCAATGTCGTCGTCAATTATTCCGGCAGTAAAGAAAAAGCGGAAGAAGTCGCGCGCCAGATCACCGACATGGGCCGGGAAGCTGTTGCTTATCAATGCAACGTATCAAACGCCGATGCTGTACAACTTATGGTGAAAGATGCCATCGCTCGTTTTGGGCGCATTGATATTCTTGTGAACAATGCCGGCATTACGAGGGATAACCTGCTTATGAGAATGAAAGAAGATGAATGGGATGATGTCATCGATATAAACTTAAAAGGAGTATTCCTTTGCACGAAAGCTGTCACAAGGCAAATGATGAAGCAAAGATCAGGAAGAATTATTAATATTGCTTCCGTCGTCGGCGTAATTGGAAACCCCGGTCAGGCGAATTACGTTGCGGCAAAAGCCGGAGTCATCGGACTCACCAAATCTGCGGCAAGAGAGCTTGCCTCGCGCAACATTACCGTCAATGCCATTGCCCCGGGATTCATCACAACGGATATGACAGACGAATTGCCCGAGGATATGAAAGAAGCAATGTTAAAACAAATACCGCTTGCCAAATTCGGTGAAGCGAAGCATATAGCGAAAACGGCTCTGTTTTTGGCTTCCGATGACGCCGAATACATAACAGGGCAAACGATTCGTGTAGATGGCGGGATGGCGATGTAATGCGCCTCAGTGGCAGTGAACTCCCACCTCAAACGTATGGCAAATCGAAAAGATCAGGTGGGAACAATCAGTGGGCAGTGAAAAAGAATCCCTGCTGATTGAAGTTTCGCTTTATTTTTCATTGATATCCATTATAATGACTTGAGGGGAGGTGAATCGGATGGCAGATGTTGTAGAACGAGTGACGAAAATCATCGTTGACCGTCTTGGGGTAGAAGAGTCCAAAGTGACGCTTGAAGCTTCGTTCAGAGATGATCTTGGAGCGGATTCCCTTGATGTAGTTGAACTGGTCATGGAACTTGAAGATGAGTTTGATATGGAAATTTCCGATGAGGATGCAGAAAAAATCTCAACAGTCGGTGATGCGGTCAATTACATAAAAAGCAATAGTTAATCGTTGGAAAGAATGTCCCGTTGATTGCCGACGGGGCTTTTTCTACTGATAAATTCCGATAAGGTGGATGAAATGATGCGCAAACCAAGAAAAGGACAACAAGCGGCGGAATTGAAACATGCCAAATTCAGGCAGCTTCAGGAAAAGATCGGGATTCAATTTTCCGATGAAGCGCTTCTGATCAAAGCTTTTACACATTCATCCTATGTGAATGAGCATCGTAAAAAGCCCCATGAAGATAATGAGCGCCTCGAGTTTTTGGGGGATGCGGTACTGGAACTGACTGTTTCCCATTACCTTTATGAAAAATATCCGATGATGAGCGAAGGCGAACTGACCAAGCTCCGTGCCGCCATCGTGTGTGAACCGTCACTCGTTGTTTTTGCCAATGAATTGAATTTCGGTGAAGTTGTACTGCTTGGCAAAGGGGAAGAATTGACTGGCGGAAGAAGGCGGCCCGCATTGCTCGCGGATGCTTTTGAAGCATTTATCGGAGCTTTATATCTTGATCGGGGTATGGAAACAACGAAATCTTTTCTCGAACAGATCGTTTTTCCAAAGGTGGACAAAGGTGCTTTTTCTCATGTGATGGATTTTAAAAGCCAGCTCCAGGAATGCGTCCAAAGAGACGGTTCCGGATCGATTGAATATAGAATATTGAAAGAACACGGTCCTGCCCATAATCGGTCGTTTGAAGCGCAAGTAGTCCTCAATGGCCAAGTGCTCGGAGAAGGCGTTGGCCGTTCCAAAAAGGAAGCGGAGCAGCATGCCGCTCAAATGGCTTTAGGGAAACTGAACGAGCTGTAACTCAAAATTGAAGGGAAGAAAAATATTGTTCTTGAAACAATTAACCATATTCGGTTTTAAATCTTTCGCCGAGAAGGTATCGATTGACTTTGTACCCGGAGTAACAGCGGTTGTCGGGCCGAATGGAAGCGGCAAGAGCAATATTACGGACGCTCTTCGCTGGGTGCTTGGTGAACAATCCGCCAAGAGCTTGCGAGGAGGAACGATGGAAGATGTCATTTTTGCCGGGAGCGACTCGAGAAAGCCGCTTAATATAGCGGAAGTGTCCATCCTCCTCGATAATGAATCGGGGCTGCTTCCCATTCATTATAATGAGGTAAGCGTGAAAAGATGCGTATACCGGACGGGAGAAAGCGAATTTTTTATCAATGGCACTCGGTGCAGACTGAGGGACATTGTCGATCTGTTTACCGATTCGGGTCTTGGAAGAGAGGCCTTTTCCATTATCAGCCAGGGGAAAGTGGATCAAATCTTAAACAGTAAACCGGAAGAAAGGCGGACCATTTTTGAGGAGGCAGCCGGTGTCCTGAAATATAAGCAGCGCAAATTGAAAGCGGAAGGAAAACTGGCAGAAACGGAGGACAATTTAAACCGTGTGAATGACATTCTCCATGAATTGGATGGGCAATTGGAGACATTAAAAGCACAGGCTGAAAAGGCCCAAATGTATCTCGATAAAAAGAGATTGAAAGAAAAGAGTGAAATAGCTTTAACGGTTTGCCAAATTGAAACTCTTTATCAAGAATGGGAGCTGGCCAACAGCGAGTGGGAAGAGCGCACCGAAAGTGAAAAGTCAGCGGCAAATGCCGTTCAACAAGCGGAAGCAGCGCTTGCTGCCCAGCGGGAAAACCAGGATGGCCTTGACGAAGCAATCAGCTCGCTCCAAAATGTTCTTCTTGAAGTATCCGGACAGCTTGAAAAACTCGAGGGAACGAGCCAGGTTCTGCAGGAAAGAAAGAAAAATACGAACGAACAGATCGGCCAGCTTCAAGTTTCGATTCAAGAGGCGGGCAGTAAAATGCAATCGTTGAAGGAAGAACTCGAGACTACGAAAAAAGTCATCCAGAAAAAGGATCAGGAAATGAAGCATATCCAGGATGAACTTCTAAAAAAGAAAGAAGAGCTGGACTGTTTTGATGACCAAATAGAGGCAACGATTGATTCGTTAAAAAGTGATTACGTCGAGATTTTAAACGAGCGGGCGTCTGAGAAAAACAGGCTCCAATATTTGGAAAACCAACTAAGCCAGCAGGAAATAAAGCTTAAAAAGGCAAATGAAAATTACGACAAATATACGGAAGGTTACCAAGAAATAAAAACCAGCCTTTCAGGGAAAAAGGCAAAGCTCGCTCACTTGCTTCAGGCCTTGGAAGACATCACACAGCAAGAAAAAGATCTCGTTGAACAAATGGATGGTCTGAAAATGAAAATGGATCAACAGCAATCCATCCTGATGGAATCATACAGAATAGCCGATAAACTGAAAGCCCAAAAAGAAAGCCTTGAATCATTGGCCGAAGATTATGCCGGCTATTTTCAAGGTGTCCGTGAAGTGCTGAGAGCCAAAAAATCCGTCTTGCCTGGTATTGAAGGAGCCGTTGCCGAATTGGTTGATGTTCCCAAAGAGCTCGAAACCGCCATTGAAATTGCGCTTGGCAGTGCCGTTCAACACGTCATTGTCCAATCAGAGGAAGATGCCAGGAAAGCGATCGAATTTTTAAAGATAAACAAATTGGGGCGGGCGACCTTTTTACCGCTTAATATTGTCAAGCCGAAAAAGCTGCAAACCGAGCAAATATTATTCCTTCAGCGACACAGCCCCTTTGTCGGCCTTGCTTCGCAGCTCATCCGTTTTGACAAAAAATACGAACCCGCAATCGAAAACTTGCTGGGAAATGTCATCATAGCCAAGGATCTGCAAGGAGCAACACAATTGGCAAAACTTCTTCAATACCGTTTTCGCATCGTAACCATTGACGGGGAAGTCATCAATCCCGGCGGTTCCATGACGGGTGGAAAATCAAAACAGAAACGAAATTCTCTTGTTGGGCGCAAAAATGAGATTGCCCGGTATAAAAAAGAGCTTCGCGCTGTTGAGACAACCATTTCAAATCAAAAGCTTGAAACAGACAGATTGAAGGAGCAGCTCGAAAAACACCATCGCCTGCTGGGTGAAGCAGGCAAAATAAAGAAAAAGCGGCTGCAAGAACGCCAGGAACTGGAAAAACAAATCTCCCAACTTGAAATCAACCAAAAAAATGCGCAAGATTATATGGCTCTTTTTGCGATGGAAAAAAAGGAAATGACGGGCGAATGCAGCGCGATCCAAGAGCAAATGAAACAAGTCGCATCAGCATTGGAAAACAGCCAACGGAACATTGCCAGGCTTGACAAGAAGATTGAAGAGCTGACAAAAAAGCGCAATGAACAACGCCAAAATAAAGAATTGCTTGCCGGGGACATCAGCGAATTAAATACCCGTTACGCGGCTTTACATGAACAGAAACTTGCAGAAGAGACAAACCGCGCCAGGCTTATTCAAACGTTGAAAGAATTGAAAAATCAACTGGAGGATGCAAAAAAAAGATTGTCCAGCCTTCAGGAGGAAAGTGAAAAACTCGAGCAAAACATCGTTGATAACGACCAACAAATCAACGTCATGCAGCGGAAAAAGGAAGAAACCATCCGGGAGGCGGCCCACAGGCGTGAGGAAAGGAACGCGATACAGCAATCGATCTTATCCATAGAAAAAGAGATGCGGGAAATAAAAAGAAAACACCGGCAAATGATGAATCTGGCAAAAGAAAGTGAATTAAAGAAAAACCGGCTCGAAATGGAATTGGAAAACTATGCCCACATTTTAAAAAATGAATATGCGCTGTCCTATGAGCAGGCAAAAGCGGAATATCCGCTCGAGGAAACTCCTGAAGAAGCAAAGGGCAGGCTGGAACGGTTAAAGAGTGAAATCCGGGAAATGGGTTCCGTTAACATCGGGGCGATTGATGAATATGAACGGGTAAACAGCCGGTATGAATTTTTAACAGAACAGCAGCGTGACTTGTTGAAAGCAAAGGGTACGCTCGAGCAAATTATGGACGAAATGGACGGAGAAATGGTAAAAAGATTTGGCCAGACATTTGCCTCCATCCAACAATCGTTTGAAGATGTCTTTCGCTCCCTGTTTGGCGGGGGACGGGCGAAGCTGGAATTGACAGCGCCAGATGATTTATTAAACACCGGGGTCGAAATTGTCGCCCAGCCGCCCGGGAAAAAACTGCAAAATTTAAGCCTTTTATCGGGCGGAGAACGATCGATGACGGCCATCGCCCTATTATTTTCCATCTTGAAAGTAAGGCCTGTCCCATTTTGTGTCCTGGACGAAGTCGAAGCGGCGCTGGATGAAGCGAACGTCCATCGTTTCAGCAATTATTTAAAAGAATTCAGCCAAAATACCCAATTCATCGTGATTACACACAGACAGGGAACGATGGCCGGGGCAGACGTATTGTACGGCGTAACGATGCAGGAGTCGGGCGTGTCCAAGCTTGTCTCCGTAAAATTGGAAGAGGCCAAAGTGCTGGCCTAATAACATGGAGGTGAAGCATGATGAGTTTTTTTAAAAAATTAAAGGAAAAATTGACAACGTCAACTGATTCCATCCCTGTAAAATTTAAGGACGGCCTTGTCAAAACGCGTGAGCAATTTTCCAGCAAAATCAATGACCTCGTTGCCCGTTACCGGACCGTGGACGAAGACTTTTTTGAAGAGCTTGAAAACATATTGATTCAGGCCGATGTCGGATTTGAAACGGTCATGGAACTTGTCGATGAATTAAAAACGGAAGTAAAAAGAAGGAACATGAAAGATCCTGCGGACATTCAACCCGTTATATCAGAAAAGCTGATCGAGATTTACGAGTCCGGGGAAGAAAACCTAAGTTCCCTGAACATCCAGGAGGATGGCCTGACAGTTATTTTGTTCGTCGGGGTAAACGGAGTGGGAAAAACGACGACCATTGGAAAATTGGCCCATCAATTTAGGGAAGAAGGGAAAAAAATCCTTCTTGCTGCCGGAGATACATTTCGGGCCGGGGCTATAGAACAACTTGAAGCGTGGGGTGAGCGCGTCGGTGTGGATGTCATAAAACAAGCAGCAGGATCGGATCCGGCTGCTGTCATGTATGATGCCCTGCAGGCCGCAAAGGCGAGAAAAGCGGATATTTTGTTATGTGATACTGCCGGGCGCCTTCAGAACAAAGTAAATTTGATGAAAGAGCTCGGCAAGATCAAGCGTGTCATTGAACGGGAAATCCCCGGGGCACCGCACGAAGTATTGCTCGTTCTCGACGCAACGACGGGACAAAATGCCCTTATCCAGGCAAAGACTTTTAAAGAAGCCACTGATGTGAGCGGCATCGTTTTGTCCAAACTGGACGGGACAGCCAAAGGAGGGATCGTTTTGGCGATTCGCAAAGAACTGAATATCCCGGTGAAATTCGTCGGGCTGGGTGAAAAAATCGATGATTTGCAGCCGTTTGACCCTGAAAAATATATTTATGGCTTATTTTCTGACGCAATTGAAAAAGCGCAAGAATAGCGGACGGCTTGACGCATCTACGGGAATGGTGTAAGATTTATGGTGTGTAAAGGCTTTTGACTTAACAAGGTGGAGATTCGGATGATGCTTGAGAAGACAACGCGCATGAATAATTTGTATGATTTTTATCAATCGTTGTTGACTCCAAAGCAGCGCAATTATATGTCCCTTTACTACCGGGATGATCTTTCACTTGGAGAAATTGCCGAAAACCATGGAGTTAGCCGGCAGGCTGTATACGATAATTTGAAGCGGACCGAAGCATTGCTGGAGGAATATGAAAGCAGGCTATTGCTGCTGGAAAAATTCCAAAAGCGAAAACAACTGATCCGTATGATGAGGGAGCGGTTTAGCGACTTCCCAGACTTGAAAGCTAACATATCCAAATATCTGGATAAATTAGAGGAATTGGATTAGGGGGCGGCAATAATGGCATTTGAAGGATTGGCCGACCGGCTGCAATCGACAATTCAAAAAATCCGCGGCAAGGGAAAAGTAACGGAAGCTGACGTAAAAGAGATGATGCGTGAAGTCCGTATTGCCTTGCTGGAGGCGGACGTCAACTTTCGGGTTGTCAAGCAGTTTATTCAAAAAGTGAGCGAAAGAGCGGTTGGCCAGGAAGTGATGAAAAGCCTCACTCCGGGACAGCAGGTCATTAAAGTGGTGAAAGAAGAGCTTGCCGATCTGATGGGCGGTGAGCAGAGCAAGATTGCAACTGCGAAACGGCCGCCGACCGTGATCATGATGTCCGGCCTGCAAGGGGCCGGTAAAACGACAACGACTGGCAAGCTTGCCAATTTGCTGCGGAAAAGCTACAACCGAAAGCCTTTGCTTATCGCTGCCGACATATACAGGCCGGCAGCCATTAAACAGCTCGAAACGATCGGAAAGCAGCTTGATATACCTGTATTTTCGCTGGGCGACCAAGTGAGCCCCGTGGAAATCGTCCGCAAGGGAATCGAGCAGGCAAAGGAAGAAAATTGTGATTACGTCTTGATCGATACGGCCGGAAGACTGCACATTGACGAAGAGTTAATGGAGGAATTAAGGCAAATTAAGGAAGCGGCCAGTCCGGATGAAATATTCCTTGTCGTGGACGCCATGACGGGACAGGATGCTGTCAATGTGGCGCAAAGCTTTAACGAACAGCTTGACATAACAGGCGTTATTTTAACAAAGCTGGATGGGGATACCCGCGGAGGTGCTGCATTATCGATTCGATCCGTTGCCCAAAAGCCGATTAAATTTGTCGGGATGGGAGAAAAAATGGATGCACTCGAACCATTTCACCCCGAGCGGATGGCTTCCAGGATCCTGGGCATGGGTGATGTACTTACCTTGATTGAGAAAGCCCAGGCATCTGTCGATGAAGAAAAAGCGAAGGAAATGGAACATAAATTCCGAACAGCCACCTTTACATTTGACGATTTTCTCGAACAGCTTGGTCAAGTCCGGAACATGGGACCGCTCGATGAATTGATCAAAATGATGCCAGGCGCCAACAAAATGAAAGGGCTCAACAATCTGCAGTTGGACGAAAAACAGATTGGACATGTGGAGGCCATCATCCGGTCGATGACAAAAGCCGAGAAAGAACGCCCTGAAATCTTGAATGCGAGCAGAAGAAAAAGAATCGCCAAAGGGAGCGGGCGATCCGTTCAAGAGGTGAACAGGCTTTTGAAACAGTTTGAGGAAATGAAAAAAATGATCAAGCAAATGTCGGGCATGCAGCAAAAAGGGAGAAAAAAAGGCATCAAATTCCCGTTTATGTAATAAGAAAAGCGCAAGCGCTGATTAGCATGTTAAGAAAAAACACTTTACAAACAAAACACACACTGATATGATACTATCTTGTGTAAAAATATTCGGAGGTGCTTTAAAGCATGGCAGTTAAAATTCGTTTGAAACGTATGGGAGCAAAGAAAACTCCTTTTTATCGGATCGTTGTTGCCGACTCGCGTTCACCGCGTGATGGCCGCATTATCGAGGAGGTTGGCACATATAACCCCGTTGCCGAGCCCGCACAAATTACCATTCATGAAGAAAGTGCATTAAAGTGGCTGCAGAATGGGGCAAAACCATCTGATACCGTTCGCAACCTGTTCTCTAAACAAGGGATTATGGAGAAATACCATAACGCGAAGAATAACAAATAAACGTGATAGCGATGCAGGAATTAATTTTGTCGATCGTAAAGCCGATTGTTGATCATCCTGACAATGTTCATGTGCGAGTGAACGAAGATGACAAACGAATCGTTTATCACCTTGCGGTTCACGAAAAGGATATCGGGAAAGTGATTGGAAAGCACGGCCGCGTGGCCAAAGCGATCAGAACGGTCGTGTATGCCGCAGCAGGATCCAAACAACATAAGAAGGTATACATGGAAATCGACGAATAGGGAGGCATAAACCTCCCTTTTTTTACGATGTAAACGAAATAATGAAAGACGGAGGATGATCGTGTGAAAATTATCCAAACTGTCACCGTCAAACAAATTTTAACCGAAAAAAGCCGTGAAAAGCTTTCCGCCAAATATAACAAGCAAAAACAGCAGCTTCAAAAAGAATGTGATCAATTATTATTTGAAATGAAAAAATTGGAAAGAACGAGAAAATTTTCAGCCGCCGGCCTAAAGGCCCAGTTTGATAAGGAAATTGAATTGAGAAGGGAAAAAATAAAATTAATTGACTTTCAGATTGAGCAGCTTGGAATGCTTCCGTACGGGAGCGAGCTGAAGGATCAAGATGTTCAGGCAGTTGTTGATATTGAAATTGGCGATAATTGGGAAGAAATAATGAAAGGAAAAACCGTCATTATTAAAGACGGGATCATTTCGGAAATTCGGGAGAGGTGACTGTCATGGGCCGTTGGTTTAATGTTGGAAAAATCGTCAATACCCATGGAATACGCGGAGAAGTCCGAGTGATTTCTGTAACCGATTTTCCGGAAGAACGCTACGCCCCGGGCAATACTCTGCATCTTTTCCTCAAACAAGGAGCCCCTGTTCCACTTGTAGTCAAAACGCATCGCAAACATAAACAATTTGATTTGCTTACATTTGAAGGATATGACAGCGTGAATGAAGTTGAACAATGGAAAAATGGGATGTTAAAAGTTTCTGAAGCAGAATTGGCGGAACTTCCGGAAGGGGAATATTATTTTCACCAAATCATTGGATGCAAAGTGGTTACTGTTGATGGGGAAGAGCTGGGCGTTGTAAAAGAAATTTTGACCCCCGGGGCCAACGATGTTTGGGTCGTACAAAGGGAGAACGGAAAAGATGTGCTCATTCCCTATATTGCCGAGGTAGTCCTAAAAGTTTCCGTTTATCAAAAAGAAATTGTCATTGATCCGCTGGAGGGGTTATTATCGTGAGGATTGACGTTTTGACTTTGTTTCCTGAAATGTTTACGGGGGTTCTCGGTTCCTCCATTTTAAAAAAAGCCGCCGAAAAAAATGCCGTAACGTACCATGTGGCAAATTTCCGCGATTTCTCCGATGACAAGCACCGGACGGTTGATGACTATCCTTATGGCGGCGGGGCGGGAATGGTATTAAAGCCGCAGCCGATTTTTGATGCGGTCGAACACGTAAAAAAGGAAAATGTATCGCCGCGCGTGGTGCTTTTATGCCCGCAGGGAGAGGCGTTTACCCAAAAGAAAGCAGAACAGCTGTCAAAAGAAGAGCAGCTTATTTTGATTTGCGGACATTATGAAGGATATGATGAGCGGATCAGAAATATCGCGACAGACGAAATTTCCATTGGGGATTACATTTTAACAGGCGGAGAACTGGCTGCCATGGTCGTGATTGATTCGGTTGTCCGCCTATTGCCGGGAGTTCTCGGCAATGAAGCATCACCTGTTTTTGATTCTTATTCAACCGGATTGCTGGAGCATCCTCATTATACAAGGCCGGCCGATTTTCGGGGAATGAAAGTGCCTGACGTACTCCTTTCCGGGAATCACAAAAAGATAGAAGAGTGGCGTCTAACGCAGGCTTTGAAAAGAACCAAAATTCGCCGTCCCGACCTTCTTGAAAACTATCCGTTAACGGAAGAGCAAAAAAGATGGCTCGAAGAGGAAAATCTGTCCTGATTCTAATTGTAAATGCCGGCCGTGTATGATAATATTACTTTTGTGGCTGGAGTGAGTTAAATCGTTTCCAGCCGGGACTACGGTGTTCCGCTGCAAGGTTGCATGTTTGCATGAGCATCGGTTGGAAGGAGATGAATATGATGCACAAATTGATAGAAGAAATTACGAAAGAACAGCTTCGTACTGACCTGCCGGCTTTCCGCCCCGGGGATACAGTCCGGGTTCATGTAAAAGTAGTGGAAGGAACACGTGAGCGGATCCAGGTGTTTGAAGGAGTCGTGATCCGCCGCCGGGGTGCCGGAATCAGCGAGACATTCACGGTCCGCAAAATTTCCTACGGTGTTGGCGTAGAAAGAACATTCCCGGTTCATACCCCGCGGATCGCGAAAATTGATGTCGTGCGCCGCGGCAAGGTTCGCCGTGCGAAACTTTACTATTTGCGCAAATTGCGCGGTAAAGCGGCCCGCATTAAAGAAATTCGCTAGGCGTGCTTGGTCCAAAGAAGGACATAAGAGAAACTTGGAAAAGGAGCTTGAATTCAAGCTCCTTTTACTTTGCGGTTTATCCCGGATTAACTGGCAGCAAGACTCCCACCTTAACCCCAGTGAATCGAAGAGATTGGGCGGGAGCTCAAGTGCCGGTAAACGGGTCGACAGGATGGCTGATCACAAAGGCGCTGCGGCGTTTGGGATGTACCAGTGCAAGCGAGCACAGGAAGCCGCTGCTTATCCTGCCAACAGGAAGCAGCGTTCTGGGCCTTTATTCCACGTCTTATCAGCGGGGGGATGGGAGCCTTGCTGATTGAAGTTTCGCTTTATCCTAAAACAGCAGTTTCCTTGAGTTTTAAACTCATGTAGAATGGTGTATACATATGAAAGAAAAAAATTGTGCAATCTTACCAGTAACGATTGGATGGTGACAAAATGGCGAAAGAAAAAAATGAGCTTTGGGAGTGGACAAAAGCTCTGCTTATTGCCGTAGGGCTGGCCGCTGTTATCCGCTATTTCCTTTTTGCTCCGATTGTGGTCGATGGTTTTTCGATGATGCCTACACTGCATAACGGGGACAGAATGATCGTAAACAAATTAAGCAAACCGGACCGTTTCGATATCATCGTCTTTCATGCACCCGAGCAGAAGGATTATATAAAACGCGTTATCGGATTGCCGGGCGATACCGTTGAGTATGTAAACGATACGCTTTATGTGAATGGAAAGGCCTATGAAGAACCGTATTTGGAAGCGTATAAAAAACAAAATCCCGAAGGACCTTTAACGGAGGACTTTACATTGGAGGAAATTACCGGCCAAAAAACC
This sequence comes from Siminovitchia jepli, assembly GCF_047228825.1. Classification (NCBI taxonomy): domain Bacteria; kingdom Bacillati; phylum Bacillota; class Bacilli; order Caryophanales; family Bacillaceae; genus Siminovitchia; species Siminovitchia jepli. The sequence continues at coordinate 185,770 of NZ_JBFEGN010000001.1, read as the reverse complement.
GTTCCGGAAGGTGAACTGTTTGTGATGGGGGACAACCGCCGCTCAAGCAAGGACAGCCGCCATATAGGAACGATACCGCTGGAAAAAGTGATTGGCGATACAAAATTTGTCTATTGGCCTTTAAACGATATTAGAATTGTAAAGTAATTGAATGGAGGAACATTGATGGCAATTCAATGGTTTCCCGGCCATATGGCAAAAGCTCGCCGGGAAGTGACAGAAAAATTGAAAGTCGTAGACATTGTGTTTGAACTTGTTGACGCCCGGATCCCCACCTCATCCGCAAACCCCATGCTTGATGAAATCATTCAGCAAAAAAAACGCCTCGTTCTTTTGAATAAGGCTGATATGGCAGATCCCGAATATACAAAGCAATGGATACAGTATTACACCGAAAAGGGCCATAGAGCCCTTGCAATCAACTCCCGGGAAGGGAAGGGCTTAAAAGAAATCATAAAAGCATCAGAGGAACTCCTCAAGGAGCAGCGCGAACGGCGTGAAAGAAAAGGGTTAAAACCAAGAGCCATACGGGCCATGATTATCGGCATACCGAATGTCGGGAAATCAACGCTGATCAATCGGCTTGCAAAACGCAATATCGCCAAAACCGCCAATACGCCGGGGGTTACGCGCGGACAAGCATGGATCAAGGTCGGCAAAGAACTGGAACTGCTCGATACACCGGGAATATTGTGGCCGAAGTTTGAAGACAAGGACATTGGATACAAGCTCGCATTGACGGGAGCCATTAAAGATTCCTTATTAAATATGCAAGATATCGCCGTCTATGCTCTCGGCTTCCTGAAAAGCCGTTATCCGGAACGTTTGCAGGAAAGGTATCAAATGGAGGATGTACCGAAAGAAATGGTTGATTTGTTCGATCATATCGGAAAACTTCGCGGATGTTTCATGTCAGGAGGGGAAATCGATTATGACAAAACGGCTGAAACGGTCGTCATCGATGTACGTACACAAAAACTCGGCACATTGACGTTCGATTTTCCGGATGACCAGCCCGATTAATTTTTTATGCCTCTACATAACTTCCAAATATGGCCGATAAAAATAACAGAGAGATAAAGAGGGACATTTGATGAATAAGTTGACGATCGAACAAGTGAAACATTTGCTTCCCAATATAAAGGACGAGCAGGATCCGCTTTTTCAGAAGCTGTCAGCCGACAGCCGGAAAGGCGTTCAAGCCCTTGTTGCCAATTGGAGGCGCAATAAACAAAAAGCACTGGATGAGTTAAAGAGATACAGGGAAATGACAATTTTTGAAAATGAAGCAAGGGCCATGGGCTATGAGCTCATCGCGGGCGTCGATGAAGCGGGCCGCGGGCCGTTGGCCGGGCCGGTTGTTTCAGCCGCTGTCATACTGCCTGCCGATTGTTTTATAGAAGGATTAAATGATTCAAAACAACTTTCCGAAAAAAAACGCCTTGCAATAAATGAACAAATTATGGAAAAGGCAATCGCTGTCGGGGTCGGCATTGTTTCGGCACAGGAAATAGATCTATTGAATATACATAATGCCGTCAAAAAATCGATGCTAACGGCCATTAACGAATTAAGCGCCCTGCCGGATTTTATATTGATCGATGCCCTGGAACTTGACGTTCCTTTCTCTAGCAAACCGATTGTAAAAGGCGACGCAGCAAGTGTTTCGATAGCGGCTGCATCGATCGTTGCCAAAGTGGCCCGCGACCGGCTTATGCATCAGTACGATGAGCAGTTTCCCCAATATGGTTTCCGAATCCATAAAGGCTATGGGACCGCAGGCCACCTGTCTGCATTGAAACTTTATGGGCCTTGCCCGATTCACCGAAAATCTTTTGGCCCGTTAAAAGAGCTTGCCGGCCAGTGAGAAGGACGTGGGTATATTGGATATGCATGCGATTTCAAGACAGATGCTTTTTGGCGAAAAAATGCAGGCTGACCAACCGCTCGTACTGCGTGACGGCCAGGTCGTCTTTGCAAGGGCGCTCCGCTTTTTCCCCAATGAGCTGGCGGAAATTCAAATTGGATCCAACCGGTTGATTGCCAAGCTGGACATTCCGTTGGAAAGCGGAAAGGGGTATTGGTTCCAGGCAGCATTTCAACATGGTGAACTTTTTCTAAAACTGCTTTCCAGGGAATCATTCGGCACTCCCCGCTCCATATCGATTGATCCTTCGCCTTTCCCAAATCAAAAGGGGCTGCAGGAGCTCTCAAGCCTTTTAATGAAGGATCCTGTCCCGCTGACGAAAGAGCAGTTGCTGATTGCCGGGAGATGGCTGAAAACAGTCAATGATCACGGCCTGGCCATGGATGTCATTCACTTCATGAGCAGACGGAATTTGCCATTTACTGACTCCGTGTTTCAATCTCTCTTTGCGACAGCGAACAAAACATCCTTCACCGTTTTAATGTCCTCATTATATGAATCACTCCGGCGGGAACAAAACAATGCCCCTCTCGTTCAACAAATTCTTCAGCACCTTGAGGAGCTGCTCCATCAACAAGGCAGTAATCAAGAAAAGCCCTACACACCAATCGGCAGGGACATCCTCCACCATTTAATGAGAACGGTGAAGCAAACAGGCATCTTTTATGAGTTTAATGGAAAGCAAGAGACAGAGTCGGCCTTAAAGCCCCTTCTTGCCCAATATGCCGGGCTTGCTGAAGCAGGAAACGCTTCACGCAAATACGCGGAACAAATTATTTTGAAGATGAACGGACAGCAGTTGCTTTCAGCCAATAACGCATCTGTTCAGCAAATCGTTTTCACTATCCCTTTAACGCTCTTTCAGCAATACACGGAATTAACGATGCAGTGGACGGCAAAACGGAAGCCGGACGGTAAAATAGATTCTGATTATTGCCGGATTTTATTTTACCTTGACCTGCAGCATTTAAAAGAAACGGTTGTGGACATGCAAATCCAAAACCGGATTGTCACGGTTACACTCTTTAATGGGTCAAAGCAAATAAAATCACTGGCACAAACACTCATGCCCTTCCTGAAAAAAGAATTAAGAAAGTTGGATTACACATTATCGTCGGTGCATGTTCAACAGCCGCCAAAAGAAGATCCTGAAGCCAAACCGTTGTCAAATTTTAGGGGACAGCATTACACAGGGGTTGATATTCGGATATGAATGAAAAAATGGACCCAAAGCGGAAGAAAGCCATTGCCTTGAAGCAAGCCGCAAATGACCGGCCGCCGATTGTATTGGCAAAAGGAACGGGGAAAGTGGCCGAGCAAATTTTGGAAAAGGCAGAAGAAAATACTATCCCCGTAGTAAGTGACCCAACCCTTGCGGAACTGCTGGGGCAGCTCAACTTAAACGACGCCATTCCCGAAGAATTATACGGCGCGGTTGCCGAGGTTTTGGCTTTCATTTATCAAATCGACAAGAAAGCCGGAGCATTTAAATGAAAAGACTTTAAAAGTGGACTTCCATTCGCCATTTTAATACAATAAACACGGTAATCTATTTTTTTACAGTCTGAGGGAGGACGGAAAATGAATATCCATGAGTATCAAGGTAAAGAGATCCTGAGAAAATACGGCGTATCTGTACCGAATGGCAAAGTGGCATTTACCGTTGATGAAGCGGTGGTGGCAGCAAAAGAACTGGGTACGGAAGTATGTGTCGTAAAAGCTCAAATCCATGCCGGAGGGCGCGGTAAAGCCGGTGGTGTTAAAGTTGCGAAAAATCTGGATGAAGTTCGTACATATGCTGACGAAATACTTGGAAAAACCCTCGTTACTCATCAAACCGGACCGGAAGGAAAAGAGGTAAAACGGTTATTGATTGAGGAAGGCTGCGATATTAAGAAGGAATATTATGTCGGCCTGGTTGTAGACCGTGCCACTGACCGTGTCGTGTTAATGGCATCCGAAGAAGGCGGAACGGAAATCGAGGAAGTGGCAGCCAAAACCCCGGAAAAAATATTCAAAGAGGTAGTCGATCCGGTTGTTGGGTTGACCGGCTACCAGGCAAGAAGAATTGCATTCAACATCAACATTCCAAAAGAACTTGTCGGAAAAGCCGCCAAGTTTATGATCAGCCTCTACAATGCATTTGTTGATAATGATTGCTCCGTTGCGGAAATCAACCCGCTGGTCGTGACAGGCGACGGCAATGTGCTTGCACTTGATGCCAAGCTGAATTTTGACGATAATGCCTTGTTTAGGCACAAAGATATTTTGGAGTACCGCGATTTGGATGAAGAGGATTCAAAAGAGATTGAAGCTTCCAAATATGATCTGAGCTATATTTCCCTAGACGGAAACATCGGCTGCATGGTCAACGGAGCAGGCCTGGCGATGGCCACAATGGACATTATCAAATATTATGGCGGAGATCCCGCGAACTTCCTGGATGTCGGGGGCGGCGCAACTGCAGAAAAAGTAACAGAGGCATTTAAAATTATTCTCTCCGATGAGCATGTAAAAGGCATTTTTGTCAACATTTTCGGAGGCATTATGAAATGCGACGTCATTGCAACCGGTGTCGTTGAAGCGGCAAAACAAGTCGGTTTAAGTGTCCCTCTCGTTGTAAGGCTTGAAGGTACAAATGTTGATTTGGGCAAAAAAATATTAAATGAATCGGGACTCAATATTATCGCTGCAGAATCGATGTCCGACGGGGCCCAAAAGATTGTAGAGCTTGTCAGCTAAGACAAAAGCGTAAGCGCCTGGTCATCGACGTACAGACTGGAGCGCCTTCGACGAGATAAAGGAAACACGGCGACGAAGGCAGGCTCAAGCAGCGACGTCCTGTCGCTTTGCCTGCACTAGCACATCCTGTGCGTCGGAGCCGATGTTGACTTATCGCAGGAAAGCAGCTTCTTTGAATTGGCATCCTGCAGCTTTGCGACGAGCTGAACAAAGCTTCATCGAATATGCTATGGCGCAGGAGCACCCTTTGAGGCGTGAAGTCAGCTAGTCGATAGGCGCTGAAGCTAGACGTGAAAAACAATGTAAATCACTAGTTTTTCTTTTCGGCTGTATAAATCTGAAAGGAAGGTTAAAAAATCATGAGTGTTTATATAAATAAAGATACAAAAGTGATCGTACAGGGAATTACAGGTTCAACTGCACTATTTCATACAAAACAAATGCTTGAATATGGAACAAAAATTGTCGGGGGAGTAACTCCCGGAAAAGGCGGTACCGAGGTCGAAGGCGTTCCGGTCTTCAACACGGTCGCAGAAGCCGTCAAAGCCACCGGCGCCAATGCGTCAGTGATCTATGTCCCGGCTCCATTTGCAGCGGATGCCATTTTGGAGGCCGTTGATGCAGAACTTGACTTGGTTATCTGCATTACAGAACATATACCGGTTCTTGACATGGTGAAAGTAAAAAGATACATGGAAGGCAAGGAAACACGCCTTGTTGGCCCGAACTGCCCGGGCGTCATTACGCCGGAAGAATGCAAAATCGGCATTATGCCCGGCTACATTCATAAAAAAGGCCATGTCGGCGTCGTCTCCCGCTCCGGGACGTTGACATATGAAGCTGTACATCAGCTCTCGCAAGCCGGAGTCGGCCAGTCCACCGCGGTGGGAATCGGGGGAGACCCGGTAAATGGCACCGATTTTATCGATGTTTTGAAAGCATTCAATGAAGATCCCGAAACGGAAGCGGTCATCATGATTGGAGAAATCGGCGGAACAGCTGAAGAAGACGCAGCCCGCTGGGTGAAAGAAAACATGACGAAGCCGGTTGTCGGATTCATTGGCGGCCGTACGGCACCTCCTGGAAAACGGATGGGACATGCAGGCGCCATCATTTCCGGAGGGAAAGGAACGGCTGATGAAAAAATCCGCGTCATGAATGAATGCGGCATCAAAGTGGCGGAAACACCTGCTGTCATTGGTGAGACATTGATCAGCGTCCTGAAGGAAAAAGGGTTATACGAAAAATGCAAAACACATGCCTGAGCAAATGTTTTGGATGACTTCCATGCTAAATGGGAACGCAGCCTGCGGGTGCAACTCATTTTAAAAAAATTCCCAGACAGGCCCCTCTTTTTGAGGGGCTGTTTATAAAAGGAGATGGTACTATTTTTAAAGAAAGGTTATTGCATTTGATCCATTGTCAATTGACGAACCATTCCATCAGACATTTGCTGGCCTCAGACCCTGATCTATCCCGGCTTTATTCCATTCCCTTCTCCGCACTGCAATCTTCTCTCCGTTTGAACCATTCTTCCATGAAGCAATTTTCCGAGCTATTTTACACAATCGATACGCAAAAACTTCTTTCTTTATACCATTCCGGAAACATTGCCGTGATAACTTACCGTGACCCGGAATATCCTGAACAGCTTAAGGAAATTTATGATCCGCCGCTCGTGCTGTTTGCCATGGGAGATATCACTCTTTTGAAAAGGCCTTCATTGGCTGTTGTGGGAGCCCGGAAGGCAGACGATTATGCCAGGCGCTCGATCCTTTTGCTGCTTCCTCCCCTCCTTGAAAAAGGAATTGCCATCATCAGCGGATTGGCAAAGGGAACAGACAGCATTGCCCATCGGCAGACGATCATGATGGGGGGGAAAACGATCGGGGTGTTGGGCGGCGGCTTTTATCATCTTTACCCGCCCGAAAACAAAGCTCTCGCAGAAGAAATGAAAAAAAATCATTTGCTTCTGTCCGAATATCCTCCCATCTGGAAGCCGAAAAAATGGTTTTTTCCGATGCGCAACAGAATCATCAGCGGTCTGGCCAAAGGAACGGTCATTATTCAAGCGAAAATAAAAAGCGGTTCCTTGATCACTGCCGATTTGGCTCTAGAGGAAGGCAGGGAAGTTTTTGCAGTTCCCGGGCCAATCGACAATCCCTTGTCAGAAGGGGCCAACAGACTGATTAAACAGGGGGCCAAACTTGTTTCATCCGGGGAGGATATTTTGGAGGAACTGCTCCTTTGACCATTGGCCAAAAGATAAAACTTGCATTTTTCCCAAAAGTGGGATAGATTCATCAACAGAAGCTTTGAACAGGCTGCACCTACCGCCTGTTCTATTTATTTCATTGACAAACCTATGATACATGTATAAGATTTATTCTGATTTAAGTTACTACACCTCCGGGGAGGATTTTTGTATGTCCGATTACTTGGTTATTGTGGAATCGCCTGCAAAGGCGAAAACCATTGAACGATATTTGGGAAAAAAATACAAAGTGAAAGCATCCATGGGGCATGTCCGTGATTTGCCAAAGAGCCAAATGGGTGTAGACGTTGACCATAATTACGAACCAAAGTATATTACGATCAGGGGAAAAGGCCCCGTTTTAAAAGAATTAAGAAATGCGGCGAAAAAGGCAAAAAAGGTTTACCTGGCGGCCGACCCCGACAGGGAGGGCGAAGCGATTGCCTGGCATCTCGCCCACAGCCTGGATGTCGACATTCATTCCAACTGCCGGGTTATTTTTAATGAAATTACAAAAGATGCCATTAAAGAGTCATTTAAACATCCGCGCCCCATCAACATGGATCTTGTGGACGCACAGCAGGCAAGACGGGTTTTGGACAGACTTGTCGGATATAATATCAGCCCCCTTCTTTGGAAAAAAGTAAAAAAGGGATTGAGCGCCGGAAGGGTGCAATCGGTGGCAGTCAGACTGATCATCGACAGGGAAAATGAAATTAAAAACTTCACACCGGAAGAATATTGGTCCATTGAGGGCAGCTTTAAAAAAGGCAAGGATCCATTTCAGGCGGCTTTTTACGGTGTAGGCGGAAAAAAAGTGAAATTGGAGTCCGAACAAGACGTAAAAGAAGTATTGGAAAAAATAAAGGGCAACCAGTTTGTCGTCGACACCGTCACCAAAAAAGAGAGAAGACGAAATCCGGCAAAACCTTTTACAACCTCCTCCCTCCAGCAGGAAGCTGCAAGAAAACTGAACTTCCGCGCCAAAAAGACGATGATGCTGGCCCAGCAGCTTTATGAAGGAATTGACTTGGGAAAGGAAGGCACAGTTGGGCTCATTACGTACATGAGAACCGATTCCACGAGAATTTCGGATATAGCCAAAAACGAAGCGGCGGAATATATTACGGCCAGCTTCGGGCAGGAATATACAGGAAGCGGCGGACGCAAGGAGAAAAAGGCGGGGAAGACCCAGGATGCCCATGAAGCGATCAGGCCAACGAGCACAATGAGGGAACCGAATTCGGTAAAGGCTTATTTGAGCCGGGACCAGCTCAGATTGTATAAACTGATTTGGGAAAGGTTTGTAGCGAGCCAAATGGCTCCCGCTGTCATGGACACGATGACAGTCGACTTAAAAAATGGAGAAGTCATATTTCGTGCAACCGGCTCCCAGATCAAATTTCCGGGTTTCATGAAGGTTTATGTGGAAGGCACTGATGACCAGCATGAGGAAAAAGAAAATGTTTTGCCGGCTTTTTCGGAAGGCGAGCACGTGAAAGCCGATAAACTCGACCCGAAACAGCACTTTACGCAGCCGCCTCCACGCTACACGGAAGCAAGGCTTGTCAAAGCACTTGAGGAGCTTGGCATCGGAAGGCCGTCCACGTACGCCCCGACATTGGACACGATCCAAAAACGCGGTTACGTCGCACTTGACAACCGCCGATTTGTACCGACAGAGCTTGGGGAGATTATTCACGAACTGATGATGGAGTTTTTCCCTGAAATTCTGGACGTCGAGTTTACGGCAAAAATGGAATCCAATCTGGATGAAATTGAAGAAGGGCAAATAGCCTGGGTAAAACTGATTGACGAGTTTTACAAAGGTTTTGAAATAAACCTGAAAAAAGCAGAAGAAGAAATGAAGGAAGTAGAAATCAAAGATGAATACGCAGGCGAGGATTGCGAGAAATGCGGCAATCCGATGGTGATTAAAATGGGCCGGTTTGGAAAGTTTATGGCCTGCAGCAATTTTCCGGATTGCAGAAACACCAAACCGATCGTAAAACATATCGGGGTCCAATGTCCGAAATGCGGCAAAGGCAGTGTTGTAGAACGAAAAAGCAAGAAAAAGAGAATATTTTATGGGTGTGACCGCTATCCTGAATGTGATTTCTTATCTTGGGACAAACCGCTTGAAAGACCTTGTCCTAAATGTGATGGTTTGCTCGTAGAGAAAAAAATGAAAAAAGGAAAGCAGGTGCAATGCTCCAATTGCACCTATAAGGAACAACCCCAGGAGTAAAAAAGGGAGGCGAGCGCATGCTCGCCTTTCTCCATGCATAAAAAATACCGGGAATAAGCTCATTATTTTTATTTCGCAACCGTTTAGGGTAAAATGCAATAGGGATATGGAAATAGCAGTATTTGTGAATGATTGATCATTTATGGGAGGTAAAAAAATGCCGCAATCGGTTAATATAATCGGGGCAGGGCTCGCCGGCAGCGAAGCAGCCTGGCAGGTTGCGAAAAGGGGCATCCGGGTTCATTTATATGAGATGCGGCCTGTAAAGCAAACGCCTGCGCACCATACGGATAAATTTGCCGAATTGGTCTGTTCCAATTCATTGAGGGCCAATTCCTTGACGAATGCAGTCGGCGTTCTGAAAGAAGAGATGAGGATCCTTGACTCGCTGATCATTGAAGCGGCGGATCAGGCTTCCGTACCGGCCGGAGGGGCTTTGGCCGTTGACCGCCATGATTTTGCCGGTTATGTGACAGAAAAAATTCGCAATCACCCGCTCATAACCGTTTACAACGAAGAAATAACAGAAATCCCATCAGGCATCACCATCATTGCAACCGGTCCATTAACGAGCCCGGGACTTTCCGAAAAGTTAAAACAACTGACCGGCGAGGATTATTTATATTTTTATGATGCCGCTGCGCCCATTGTGGAAAAAGACAGCATTGATATGGACAAAGTGTACTTAAAATCACGGTACGACAAGGGTGAAGCGGCATACTTGAATTGCCCGATGAACGAGGAGGAATTTGACCGGTTTTATGAAGCGCTGATAGAAGCGGAAACCGTTCCATTGAAAGAATTTGAAAAAGAAATTTTCTTCGAAGGCTGCATGCCCATTGAAGTCATGGCCAAAAGGGGCAAAAAGACCATGCTGTTCGGCCCTTTAAAGCCGGTGGGGCTGGAAGATCCCCGCACAGGCAAAACGCCATATGCCGTTGTCCAGCTAAGACAGGATGATGCGGCAGGAACACTTTACAATATGGTCGGATTTCAAACGCATATGAAATGGGGCCCCCAGAAGGAAGTGATACAACTTATTCCAGGATTGGAAAATGTTGAAATTATCCGCTACGGTGTAATGCATCGGAATACATTTATTAATTCGCCCAAGGTACTCAAAAACACCTATCAGTTTAAGAAGAGAGAAACATTATTATTTGCAGGGCAAATGACGGGAGTCGAGGGCTATGTTGAATCGGCCGCAAGCGGGCTCGTCGCGGGAATCAATGCGGCCATGATCTCCAAAGGAAAAGCCCCCCTTGTCTTTCCGAAGGAAACGGCCATCGGAAGTTTGGCCAACTATATTACAACGACAGGAGCGAAAAGCTTTCAGCCGATGAACATTAACTTTGGACTTTTTCCCGAACTTTCGCAAAAAGTAAAGAACAAAAAGCAGCGAATTGAGCAATATGCGAAAAGGGCGTTATCAACAATTCAAAACTTTGCAGAAAGTTGCAACGATAAATGAATTGTGATAATATTTAGAAGGCTCTGGCGAAAGAGGGATTTGTATGATGTTGGAAGCAGTTCAATCATTTTTGGAATATATGCAAATTGAAAAAAACTATTCCTCTTACACAATTCAATTTTATAAACAAGATATATATGATTTTATCCATTTTATGAATGAGCAGGGGATCGGATCGTTTAAGGATGTAGAGTATTTGGATACACGCCTGTATGTGACCTCTTTATATGAAAAAAAATATGCCAGAACGAGCGCAGCCAGGAAAATTTCGAGTTTGCGGAGTTTTTTTAAATATCTCATGAGGGAAAAACTGGTGGCTGAAAATCCCTTTCTTTTAGTGGTTCAACCAAAACTTGGGGTAAAACTTCCGAGCTTTCTCTATGAGGAAGAAATGGAACAGTTGTTTTACGCCTGTGATGTTTCCAGCCCATTGGGGAAGAGAAATCGCGCGTTGCTGGAACTATTGTATGCAACGGGCATCCGGGTAAGCGAATGTGCGGAAATTGAATGCAAAGACATTGATTTCGACTTTTCCACCGTGCTCGTCAGGGGAAAGGGAAACAAAGAGCGGTACATTCCTTTCGGAGATTTTGCCAGAGAAGCATTATTGACATACATCGATCATGCAAGAAGCAAACTGGTAAAGCCGTCTTCCAGCCACAATAAACTGTTTGTGAATGCAAAAGGCGGCCCCCTGACTCCAAGAGGGATCCGCTATATTTTGACGGAATTGATGCAAAAGGCAACCTTAAACGGAAAATTGCATCCGCATATGATCCGCCATAGCTTTGCGACACATTTGCTGAATAACGGTGCCGATATGCGGACGGTACAGGAGCTTTTGGGACACTCCCATTTATCGTCCACCCAAGTGTATACACATGTAACGAAAGAACATTTGCGAAAAACGTATATGAATTTTCATCCGAGAGCGTAGCGGGTTGAAGGAGGGATTCCAATGGATCAATTTCATGCAACGACTATTTTTGCCGTTCATCACAACGGAAAGTGTGCAATGGCGGGCGATGGGCAGGTAACTTTCGGGAACGCCGTCGTCATGAAGCATACTGCCCGAAAAGTGCGTAAATTATTTCATGGGAAAGTTCTTGCGGGATTTGCAGGATCAGTCGCAGATGCATTTACACTTTTTGAAAAATTTGAAGGAAAGCTGGAAGAATTCAATGGAAACCTGCAGCGGGCTGCAGTAGAGCTTGCCAAAGAATGGCGCAGTGATAAAATTTTGCGCAAGCTCGAAGCGATGTTAATTGTAATGGACCAGAAAAATTTGCTGCTTATATCCGGAACCGGGGAAGTCATTGAACCGGATGACGGAGTCCTTGCCATTGGTTCCGGAGGGAATTATGCACTTGCGGCAGGCAGGGCGCTTAAAAATTTTGCTGGTGAACATCTGGCAGCCAAAGAAATGGCCAAAGCCGCACTTGAAATAGCGGCAGATATTTGTGTTTACACTAATCGACAAATAATTGTCGAAGAATTGTAACACATGTAGGCTGATTAATGCGGTAGTGTATGTAAGGAGGGACAAATGTGCCAGTTTTAAATAAAGGGAATGACTTGACCCCGAGACAGATTGTTGAACGGCTGGATCAATATATTATTGGGCAAAAAGAAGCGAAGCGGGCGGTTGCCGTAGCACTAAGAAATCGTTATCGGCGCGGGCTATTGCATGAAGACATACGGGATGAAATTGTTCCGAAAAACATATTGATGATCGGCCCGACCGGGGTCGGTAAAACCGAGATTGCCCGAAGGTTGGCCAAAATGACAGGAGCGCCTTTTGTAAAAGTGGAAGCGACCAAATTTACAGAAGTAGGCTATGTCGGCAGGGATGTTGAATCGATGATCCGTGACCTCGTTGAAACATCCATTCGGTTAGTAAAAGAAGAAAAGATGCTGGATGTGAGGGAGCGTGCCGAAGAACAGGCAAACAAGCGGCTCGTAAAACTTCTCGTTCCCAGCAAGAAAAAAACGGAGAGCTTTAAAAATCCTTTCGAAATGATTTTTGGCGGAACACAGCAAGGAGAAACCTCCAACGCTGCTGATGACCAGGAAGAATTGAGCCTCCGGGAGAAACGGAGAATCATTGCCGAAAAACTGGCCAACGGAGAGCTTGAAAATGAAATTGTCCAAGTGGAAGTAGAGGAACAGCAGCCGTCCATGTTTGATCTATTCCAAGGCTCGGGCATGGAGCAAATGGGAATGAATATGCAGGACGCGTTAAGCAGCCTCATGCCCAAACGAATGAAAAAAAGAAAACTCCCCGTCAAAGATGCCCGAATTGTTTTAACAAACGATGAAGCCCAAAAATTGATTGATATGGATGAGGTAACGCAAACGGCCATTCAAAGAACAGAACAAACAGGCATCATCTTTATTGATGAAATTGACAAAATTGCCAGCAAAGGAAATCAATCCTCATCTGCAGACGTATCAAGGGAAGGGGTTCAGCGGGATATTTTGCCGATTGTGGAAGGCTCCACGGTCATGACAAAGTACGGGCCTGTTAAAACAGATTATATTCTGTTTATCGCCGCAGGGGCATTTCATATGGCGAAGCCGTCGGACTTGATTCCGGAACTTCAGGGGCGTTTTCCGATCAGGGTGGAACTTGAAAAATTGACTGTCGATGATTTCGTCAAAATTTTAACCGAGCCGGATAATGCACTCATTAAACAATATACAGCATTGTTGGAAACGGAAGGTATACAAATAGAATTTTCAGACGATGCTATTAACAGGCTTGCGGAAATTGCTTTTGAAGTGAATCAAAATACGGACAATATTGGTGCCAGACGCCTCCATACAATCATGGAAAAATTATTGGAAGACTTATCGTTTGAAGCACCGGATATTACGCTTGAAAAAGTGGAAATCACACCCCAATATGTTGACCAGAAACTGGCAGCAATCTCGAAAGACAAAGATTTGAGCCAATTTATTCTTTAAAAATATGCTGAAATGAGTTTAATGAATCGTTAGGAGGAGAAACAATGGAACTATTAACAAGAACAAGAACAATTAACGCAATGCTTCAAAAAGCAGCCGGCAAACCGGTCAATTTTCGGGAAATGGCGGAAACTTTATGTGATGTGATTGATGCAAATATTTACGTATTAAGCCGCCGGGGGAAATTGCTCGGTTATGCCATCCGCCAACAAATTGAAAATGACAGAATGAAAAAAATGCTCGAGGATCGCCAGTTCCCGGAAGATTACACGAAAAGCCTGTTTAACATTACTGAGACTTCTTCAAATCTTGACGTAAACAGCGAATACACGGCATTTCCTGTAGAAAGCAAAGATTTATTTGCCACCGGCTTAACAACAATTGTGCCAATCAATGGGGGCGGCGAGCGTTTAGGCACGCTCATATTGGCAAGATTGGAGCAGGAGTTTGACAACGATGATCTTATATTGGCGGAATACGGTGCAACGGTTGTCGGCATGGAGATTCTTCGTGAAAAATCGGAGGAAATCGAAGAAGAGGCCCGCAGCAAAGCGGTAGTCCAAATGGCCATCAGCTCCCTTTCCTACAGCGAATTGGAAGCCATTGAACACATTTTCGAGGAACTCAATGGTACGGAAGGATTGCTTGTAGCATCCAAAATCGCGGATCGTGTCGGAATTACCCGGTCTGTTATTGTAAATGCCCTGAGAAAACTGGAAAGTGCTGGAGTTATTGAGTCACGCTCGCTTGGAATGAAAGGAACATACATTAAAGTATTGAATCCGAAATTCCTCGTAGAATTGGAAAAATTAAAATCAAGCTAATGTCCATGATCGGCGCCGGGAAATCTCCCGGCGTTTATTTTTTGTTCAAGAAAAAATAAACTTCAATTTTCTGAACAAGTAAAGCATAACCTGGCAAGAAAATTTTTCATCAAAAAAAATCTTTCTGTGTTTAGCTCCGACGCACAGGATGTGCTAGTGCAGGCGAAGCGACAGGACAAGGAAAGCTGCGACAGCGTCGTCATCGCACGAAGAAAAAGCGTAAGCTTTTTCGAGGACGTCGCCGCCTGAGCCTGCCGACGCACAGGATGTGCTAGTGCAGGCGAAGCGACAGGACAAGAAAAGCTGCGACAGCGTCATCATCGCACGAAGAAAAAGCGTAAGCTTTTTTCGAGAACGTCGCCGCTTGAGCCTGCGTTTCCTTTATCTCGCCAGAGGCACTCCACGTCGATCGGCAAGACGCTTGCGCCTTATCATCATTGTAATATGTCCAGCTCCAGGCGCCATAGGCAGGAGGTCATGAGCCGAATTGCTGTGTTGGCTAAAAAAGCTGTCTCTTCGCATTTTGGCTGTAATTGCCGAGGAAAGACGGGCTTTTTGCGGCATTTCTTGCAAAAACGATTATCATCCCACCCGATTTTACGCGGGTGGTTTTGATGATATTTTTAATACATTTTTGTTACAAAATATCATCAAACAAGCTCATTTTCATAGAACTAAAGTACCATTTTTCATGTTTTTGCCACAAAAAACGGCAAAAAAGCCTCGACATCTATAGACGTAATATGACATTCAGATTACAATAGTAGTAAGTTTAGGGGATACATGAAAAAAATGGATGGTGTTTAGTATGAAATTGTTCTCCGGAATTTTTCCTACCCTTGAGGCTTCATTAAAATATTCTTCCATTAAACAAGAATTATCGGCACAGAATATTGCAAATGCAGATACACCGAACTATAAGGGAAAACGAGCAAGCTTTAAAAAGGTATTCGATCACACTGTATCGAACATGGAAACCCATGTAACAAACCCGCGCCATTTTAAAATAAAACCCGGGCTGTATCCGTCCACCGGCATTGAAAATGTGCGTGTGCAGTATCGCCATGACGGGAACGGCGTGGATATAGACAAAGAAATGTCAGACATGGCTGCAAACCAAATATATTTTCATGCCATTTCGGACAGATTGAACGGGAAATTTTCCACACTGAAAGATGTCATTAAGGGAGGAAAATAAAAAATGGCCATGTTTCATTCTTTGAACATTTCTTCCTCGGCACTTACTGCCCAGCGTCTAAGGATGGACGTCATTTCATCCAATATGGCGAATGTAGATACAACGCGCGGGAAATTGGTGAATGGCCAATGGGAGCCATATAAACGCAAAATGGTTGTAATGCAGCCGCAGGAGACATCATTTGCTTCAATTCTCGACAAAACCGTCAAATCCAACGGGAAGATGCCCGGCGGCGTGAAGGTGACGCGGATCATTGAAGATCAAACACCCTACCGTGCCATTTTCGATCCGGATCACCCGGATGCAGACGAAAATGGGTATGTATACTATCCAAACGTTGACCCCCTGCGGGAAATGGCGGATTTGATCAGTACTACCCGATCTTATGAAGCAAATGTGACGGTCCTTAACGCGACAAAAGGAATGTTAATGAAGGCCCTTGAGATTGGAAAATAGGATAAAAGGGGGAAATAGACAGGATGGAAGTTCATGTACCTAATTCCAAATTCATAGATTCATTCACAGCTGACAAAACAAACAAACCGCACCATGATGGCGACCGCCAAAACGGTTTTGGCACTTACCTGAAAGACGCTTTGAATGAAGTCAATAAACTTCAATTGGAATCGGATTTAGCGACTAAAAAGCTGGCTTTGGGAGAACAGATACAATTACATGAAGTCATGATTGCAGGACAGAAGGCATCCATTTCCATACAGGCTGCATTGGAGATACGTAACAAGGCAGTGGAAGCATACCAGGAAATCATGAGGATGCAAGTGTAATCTTTAAGGGGATTTTCGATGAGGGACAAACTGGAAAAGCAACTTAAATACATTAAAGATTTTTGGGTGGAACGGCCAAAAAAGCAGAAAATATTGCTCGTTTCACTCCTTATTATTGGCCTTTGTTTTTGCGTGGTCCTGGCTTATATCTTTAACCGGCCTGCGATGGTTCCCCTGTATACAAATTTAAAGCCGGCTGAAACGGGTTCGATCAAGGAAAATCTGGACTCAAGAGGAGTTAAATCAGAGATCACGGACAATGGAACAACAATAAAAGTGCCAAAAGAACAGGCGGAGACATTGCTGGTTGATTTGGCGGCCGAGGGGATCCCCAATTCGGGAAATATCGATTATTCGTTTTTTAGCAACAATGCAAGCTTCGGGATGACAGACAATGAATTTAATGTCATTAAACTGGATGCAATGCAAAACGAGCTGTCGGAAATGATCACAAGCATCGAGGGCGTTGAAGATGCAAAAGTAATGATCAATATTCCCGAAAAAAGCGTATTTGTAAAGGAAGAGGATGAAAAAGCATCTGCTTCCGTCATTCTTCAAACCAAACCGGGTTACGAGTTTAATGAAAAGCAAATACGCTCCTTATACCATCTTGTCTCAAAAAGTGTGCCCAATCTTCCGGCAGAGAATATCGTCATAAGAAACCAATATTTGGAGTATTTTGATTTGGAAGAAAGCGGGATTGCCGACAACAGATTAGATCAGCAAATGAAAATCAAAGAAAAAATCGAAAAGAATATTCAAAGACAAGTTCAACAAATGCTTGGCACATTAATGGGATTCGATAAAGTGATCACGCTTGTAACGGCAGATATTGATTTTTCCCAAGAAAACAGAGAGGAAAATTTGGTTACGCCTGTTGACGAGGAAAATATGCGGGGAATCGCCATAAGCGCCCAAAGGATTACCGAGACATTCTCGGGTGAAGGCGGCCAGGCGGGAGGAGTCCCCCAGGCAGGTGATCCGGCAGACAGCGGCGCCAATCAGTACGTTGAAGGTGCCGGGAATAATGGCGAGTCTGAAAAATCCGAAGAGACAATGAACTATGAAGTCAATAAAATCCGCAAGGAAATAGTCGAAAGTCCCTACAAAATCCGCGATTTAGGGATACAAGTGATGGTTGAACCCCCAAATCCGGAAGCAGCGGGATCTTTCCCGGAAGAACGGATCGATGATATTCGTGATATTCTATCCACTATTGTAAGGACTTCAATCGATAAAGAATCAGGTGCGGACATAACGGATGAAGATATTGAAGACAAGGTAGTCGTATCCGTTCAGCCGTTTAATGGAAAGACGGTTATGGATGAGAAAGAAGAAAGCGGCTTGTTGCCTTGGTGGGCATATGTCGTATTGGGAGTCCTCGTGGCCATCATAGCGGCGTTGATATTTTTATGGATCCGGTCTGCCAAATCAAGGGAACAAGAAGAGGAAATGGAATTTTTGGAGCATCTTTCGGAAGAGGCTGACACAGATATGAATTTAAAAGGCGAGCATGATCCGTTTGAGCACCGCAAACAACTGGAATTATTTGCAAAAGAAAAACCCGACAAATTTGCCGAGTTGCTTCGCACATGGCTGGCTGATAACGAGGAGGCATGACATATATGAGGAAAGGGCAAGAATTAACAGCCAGGCAAAAAGCTGCCGTGCTTCTTATTTCCCTGGGACCCGAAAGTGCCTCATCGGTTTACAAGCATTTGTCGGAAGAGGAAATTGAAGCATTAACGATGGAGATTACCAGTGTCAGGAATGTTGGCTCGGAGCAAATTGACAAAGTCATAGAAGAGTTTCACGAAATTGCAACTGAACAAAAATACATATCCCAAGGCGGTGCCGGCTTTGCGAAGGCGGTGTTGGAAAAAGCAGTCGGAGCGGAGGAGGCCAGTCAAATCATGGAGCGGTTGCAATCCACCATGCAAGTTCGTCCTTTTGATTTTGCAAGAAAAGCGGATCCCAGCCAAATTTTAAATTTTATTCAAAATGAGCACCCACAAACAATCGCCTTGGTCCTGTCCTATTTGGATCCGGAGAAGGCAGGCCAGATACTTTCGGAATTGCCCAATGATACGCAGGCCGATATCGCCAGAAGGATCGCGGTCATGGACAGGACATCTCCGGATGTCATCAAGGAAGTCGAAGCGATACTGGAAAGAAAGCTTTCTGCCACCGTAACGAATGATTATTCCCAAAGCGGCGGGATTAATACTGTGGTAGAGGTGCTTCAAGGCGTTGGACGGGCAGCAGAGAAAACCATTCTCGACGCGCTGGGAGTCCAGGATCCAAAATTGGCGGAAGAAATTAAAAAGCGAATGTTTGTGTTTGAAGATATCGTTACGCTCGACGACCGCTCCATTCAAAGGGTTATAAGAGAATGTGAAAATGAAGATTTGATGCTGGCGCTTAAGGCGGCAAGCGATGAAGTGAAAGAAATGGTCTATAAAAACATGTCAACGCGGATGGCCACGACGCTTCAGGAAGAGATGGAGCTGATGGGACCGGTCAGGTTAAGTGATGTTGAAGAAGCACAATCAACGATTGTTTCAATTATCCGCCGTCTGGAGGAAACCGGAGAAATCGTGCTTGCACGCGGAGGAGGAGACGATATTCTTGTCTAAAGTCATCAAATTAAATGCCGGGCACCTTTCATCAGCAACGAAAAATATCAAGCCCAGATTAATAGAAAAGGTACATCCTTACGACGCCGAAAACAAAACGGTTGAATTCATTGTCCAAGCCGAATCAAAAGCCAAAAAAATTGTGGCTGATGCTTATGAGTTTGCCGACGAGCTAAAAATGAACATTCAAGAAGAACGCCGATTGTGGAATGACGAAAAAAAGCAATTGCAGGAAGAAGCATGGAACGAAGCATATGAAAAAGGGCAGAAAGCGGGAAGAGAAGCAGGTAAAAACGAGTATAAACAATTGATACGGCAAGCCCGGGACGTCATTGAACTTTCAAAAAAACAATTTCGGGCATACGTGGAAAAGGCAGAATACACGATTCTTGAACTTGCCATCGAAAGTGCACAAGCCATTTTGCACTCGGAAGTTTCAAACAATCCGGAACAATATATGGAAATCGTAAAAAAAGTATTAAAAGAGTTCAGGAATGAACGGGAAATCTCTATATATGTTCATCCTTCCCAATATGAACTATTGGTCGAGGCGAATGGTGAGCTTGCAGCGGTGAATTCCGGCGAAACGAAGATTTTCATATACCCATCCGAGCAATTGAATGAATATGGATGCGTGATAGAATCGGAAAATATGAGAATTGAAGCAGGCATCGACAGCCAGCTTTCACAGTTAAAAGAAAAACTTGCGGAAATTCTTTCTGCTGATGGAAACAAATGAAGGCAAAAGACTTAATCCCCCATATCCGAAAGATTAATACGTTCAAGCGATATGGAAAAGTGACAAAAGTGGTCGGGTTAATGATCGAATCACAAGGGCCGGAAAGTTCAATTGGTGATGTTTGCCATATTCACGTAGCCGGCAAAAATGGCAAAATTCGCACTGTAATGGCAGAAGTCGTTGGTTTTCAAGGGCAAAAATTAATTTTAATGCCATATTCAAACTTAATGGAGGTAGCGCCGGGCAGTCTTGTTGAATCAACGAATAAGCCTCTCGAAATACAGGCGGGAAATGAATTGGTGGGAAAAGTTGTCGACTCCTTGGGGATTCCGATGGATGGCTCAATGGTACCCCAGGGAATGACTTCGGTCCCGATAGACAGGAATCCGCCCCCTCCATTGGCAAGGCCTTCCATATCCAGTCAATTGGAAACTGGTATCAGGGTGATTGACAGCCTGCTTACAGTTGGCCATGGTCAGCGTCTCGGCATTTTTGCGGGAAGCGGCGTTGGGAAGAGCACCCTTCTTGGCATGATTGCCCGAAATATGAATGCGGATGTAAACGTCATTGCGCTAATTGGTGAACGTGGAAGAGAAGTGAAAGAATTTATTGAACGGGATTTGGGCCCGGAGGGGTTAAAAAAATCGATCATTGTTGCCGCAACTTCCGATCAGCCTGCATTAATGAGGATTAGGGGAGCTTTTACGGCAACAGCCATTGCTGAATATTTTCGGGATCAAGGCTGCAATGTAACCTTATTAATGGATTCGGTGACAAGAGTGGCCATGAGCCAAAGAGAAATTGGGTTGGCAGTGGGTGAACCCCCCACAACAAAAGGTTACACACCTTCCGTTTTTGCATTGCTCCCCAGGCTCATGGAACGGGCAGGAACAAGCGAAAAAGGTTCCATAACCGCTTTTTATACAGTTCTTGTCGATGGAGACGATTTGAATGAACCGGTCGCTGATACGGTTAGGGGTATTTTGGATGGCCATATTGTGCTGGACAGGTCCATGGCCCAAAAAGGACATTACCCGGCCATCAATGTATTGAAAAGCATCAGCCGGCTCATGAATCACCTGGTAACACCCGAACACAAAAAAGCGGCAGAAAAAATCCGGAAAATATTGGGTACTTATATGAAAAACGAAGACCTAATCAACATAGGGGCATATAAACAAGGAAGCTCCGCAGAAATAGATGAAGCCATACAATATTATCCGTTTATCATGGAATTTTTTCAGCAGGAAACAAATGAGCGGATATCCAGTGAGGATTGTATCAGATCATTGATTCATTTAGCAGAAACAGGTGAATTTTAATGAAGTTTGCATATAGTTTTGAAAATCTGTTGGAGTTAAAAGAAAGAGAAAAAGATGAAGCATATGTGTCCTATCAAAATGCCGTCCATCAATTTGAAAAAGCCGCCACCAAATTATATGAATCCTTAAAGAAAAAAGAGCAGCTTGAAAAGCTCCAGTCCAATCAACTGAAAAAAGGATTTACAATCAATCACCTCAGACAGTACCAGCAATATTTGCAAAGTACGATTGAAACGATTGATTATTGGCAATTGGAGGTCATTCAAGCGAGAGAACAGATGGAATCTTTGAAAGAAACTCTTTTTGCAAGAAATATTGAATGCAAGAAATATGAACGTTTAAAGGAAAAGAATAAAGAAGCTTTTTTACAAGTCATTCAGCATCATGAAAACATCCAAATGGATGAATTGGCAGCCATCCAATACAGTCATCGAAAGGGAAATTAGGTGGTGAAGTGGATAAAGCCTTGAAAAATAAAGAACAAAACAAATCAAAGGGAGCAGTTCAGCGATTGGTATTATGGGTGGCAGTTCCGCTTTTGATCATGCTGCTCTTGATCCTTGTAATCGGATCAATCGCCGGCATAAACGTATTGGAAAAGACAAAACAAGCCATCGGGAATGTACCCATTTTTTCAGCTTTTTCAGATAATAGCAAATTAAGCATTGAAGAGTATCAAAAAAGAATTGTGGATCTGGAAGGAGAAATACAAGAGAAAAACACCCAGCTTGAACAGCTCCAAAAAAAATTGGAAGAAAAAGAAGCCGAAGCAGATCAGCTGCTTATGGAAAAGAAAAGACTTGAGAACTCAACGGAAGAGCAAATTGAAAACAAAAATGAAAACAAGCCCGATATGAAAGAGATAAAAGCAGTCTATGAAACAATGGCCCCCAAAAAGGCCGCACTGATTATCCTGGAAATGAAGGAAGAAGATGCGCTGAACATCCTTTCCGGTTTAACACCCGATTCATTGGCCAGAGTTTTGGAGAAAATGCCGCCGGATAAAGCGGCCGCTCTAACACAGAAACTGGCCAGAGCGGGCGATGAAAGGAGGTGAGTGCAGTGCGGATAAACCTGTTTGAGAGGATGCCCGATATGATAACAGCCGAAACGGGACAGACAAATGTTGACCCGGACAGTTTATTTAACAAGGTGTTTGAAGAGCGAATGGAAAATTGGAATGCGGATGATCCGCCATTGCTTTCGGAAGAAGATGGGTCGCTGGTTCAAGAGCTGGGCAAGGATGTTGAATCCCCGGATTCTTTGCTTTCGGAAGAGGATGGGCCGCTGGCGCAAAAGCTGGGCAAGGATATTGACCCACCGGATTCTTTGCTTTTGGAAGAAGATGGGTTGCTGGCCCAAAAGTTGGGCAAAAATGTTGAACCCCCGGCTTCTTTGTTTTTGGAAGATGACGATTCGGTGATCAAAAAATTGATAGAGGACATTCAACACTTAGTTTCCTTGCTTACGGCTGAAATAAAACAGGAGTTGGAACCTATAGATCCGCAACGATTGGAAAATATGAAACAATCTTTGTCGGAACTGGAAAGCACTGAAATGTCCGATCCGCTGCATTTTTTGCAAAAGCTGGATGAGTTCATTTCTTTTGTTGCTGAATCGCCAATGGATCATGGGCACAGCATTTCCATTCAACAGCTAAATCAGTTAGCCGAACGCTTAAAATCAATCGCGGACAACCCTGAAGGCCGAAAGTTTATACCATTTACCGGCTTTCTTCGGACTTTCCCCGAGTGGAATAACATTGTTGGGATGGTTCAAACGGAAAATGAAATGCCGGAATCGCTGACTTTACCAGACAAACAGAAAGATTCCCCTTTCGAACCATTTACAAGGCCGGTCGTGTTGCCTCCTGCAAACAATCAAAGCAGAGGGGAGCAGCAATTGAACTTTGGGTTTGTGTCCGGGCGCCAAGCTTATCAGGAACAAGCAGGATCAAGAATTTCTCTTGACCGCGACATTGCTTTAAACACGGGTTTGACTGAAATTCATACAAAACAATACTTGTCCCGCTTGCTTGACGACGGTGTCCGGGAACAAGAGGGAAGAGTGCTTGTAAGGAAATTGGTCTCCATTTTGCGGAACGCTCATTTTTCCAATGCCCATCAAACAAAACAGTTGACGATTCGTCTTTATCCTGAGAATCTCGGTTTTTTGAGAGTTGAGTTGTTCCAAAAAGAAGGGGAGATGGTTGCTCGTATTATAGCATCCACGCAAATGGCAAAAAAAATGCTCGATGCCAATTTGCAACACTTGAAGCAAGGCTTGGCAAACCAAAATCTTCAAATTGAAAAAGTGGATGTGACACATTATCAGCCGGCAGAAAGGCATCCGTTTTCTGACAACAGACAAGGGCACAATGATCCACAAGGCGAGCAAAATCGTGATCAGGCGCAAAAAGAAAATAAAGAAAACAATGAACAGCATTTTACAATTTTATTAAATGATGCATTATTTGAAACGAAAGTGTAGGTGAGATTGTGACAAACGCGGTCAACAACGATTATGGTGTGCCGGAAAATCCGAATCAAAAGAAGAATGAGGGTCAAAACACTTTGGGGCAGGATGCATTTTTAAAGATTTTACTAACACAGCTTCAAAATCAGGATCCTCTGAATCCGATGGAAGATAAAGATTTTATTGCCCAAATGGCTACTTTTTCATCACTGGAGCAGTTGACAAATATCAATAAGACCCTGGAAGTGTGGAAAGAGGGTTTTTCGCAGTCAAATCTGCTTGCCTTTACCGATTTTGTCGGGAAAGAGGTGACTTGGCATAAGATTGAAGGCGAAGAAAGTGAAACCGGCCAGCCTATCATCAAAGAAGGCAAGGGGGTTGTTGCGTCTGTCCAGTATCTCGGGGATACGGTACGCATCATTCTTGAAGACGGCACAGAACTGGCACCAGCGAACATTTCCGAACTGAAGGCAGCCTCCGGTGGAAATCCGTTGCTTGAGGCCAGCCATTTAATCGGAAGAACAGTCTCATGGATGGATAATGAACAAAATGAACGATCGGGAACTGTACATTCCGTAACCATGAAAAACGGAGTCCTTTCACTGCTGCTTGAAGATCAGACTGCCTTAAATATCGATCAGATCACGAAAATTTTATAAAAAGGATACACGATCCATGAATAATCATTATATTCATCCGTACAGCAAAAATGTGAATGTCATCCGCCAACCGGCAAGCGAACCGAAAGACGTATCCGCGCCAAATAAACACTCATTTGCCCAGCAGCTAAATGAAACGATCCAACGATCGAAAAAGTTGACATTAAGCAAGCATGCCAAATTGAGGATGGAACAAAGGAATATTCATATAAGTCCAAACAGATGGAGCCAAATTGAAGAAAAAATCAATGAGGCCAGAACAAAAGGCGTCAACGAACCGCTTGTGCTGCTAAAAGAGGCGGCCCTCCTCGTCAGTGCGAAAAATAATACCGTTATAACATTGATGGAGCGCAAGGAAGCGGGGAGCCACATTTTCACAAACATTGATGGAACCATTATTATGGAATGACGGCTGGACCTGTTATAGGAGGCCGTAACCGCCGAATGACTGAAGCGGTTGATTAAAGGAGGAAAAGGAATATGCTGCGTTCAATGTATTCAGGAATAAGCGGAATGAAAAACTTTCAAACAAAACTGGATGTAATCGGAAATAACATTGCGAATGTCAATACATTCGGATTTAAAAAAGGGCGTATCACCTTTCAGGACATGGTGAGCCAAACGATTTCCGGTGCAAGTGCCGGCGGAAATAACCGCGGGGGAGTCAATCCGAAGCAGGTCGGGCTTGGCTCACAGCTTTCCGCGATTGAAACGGTCGATACAACGGGAAGCATGCAAACGACCAACAGAGTGCTGGATGTTGCCATTCAGGGAGACGGATATTTTATTGTCCGCGATGGAAATGAGACTAAATATACGCGGGTAGGAAACCTCGGGTTTGATCACACCGGAACCCTTGTTACATCTACAGGCGCGCAAGTTTTACAAAATGATGGCCAAACCCCAATAAACATTCCAAATATTAACCAAGTGTCGAACATAAGCATCGCCGAAGATGGAACAATCACATTTTCGCGCAACGGCACACCGGGCACTGCCGGCATCATCGGGGTAGCCAGGTTCGCTAATAACGGAGGGCTTGAAAAATCAGGAGAAAACTATTACATTCCGACAGCCGCGTCCGGGCCACCCGCATATGGCCAGCCTTTGCAAAACGGTGCAGGAAAGCTTGTTTCCGGATCATTGGAAATGTCCAATGTTGACCTTTCCGAAGAATTTACAGAAATGATCGTCGCACAGCGCGGCTTCCAGGCCAACTCGAGAATCATTACGACATCTGATGAAATTCTTCAGGAGCTTGTAAACTTAAAAAGATAATTAAGGGAGGGACAGGACCGGCTGCGCTCCGGTCCTGGATGATTCATTGATCCAGGTCACAAAATTAAACGGAAAGTCTTTTTATTTGAACGCATTATACATAGAAACAATTGAATCTTTTCCTGATACGACGATTACCTTGACGAATGGCCATAAATATGTTGTATCCGAATCGGAAATATTGATTAGGGAGAGAATTCTTGATTTTTATCAATCAATTCAATTTTTTGGCCATAAACAGGAGGGCCATGGTGATGGGTAAACGTATCATCCGTATTCTGCTTATATTATTGATCGTATTGCTCCTTGGCGGAACAGCCTTTTTGCTGATAAATGACAAGATCAATGGAAAGTCGAAAGAAAAAGAACCATCAATTGATGAGATTCTGGAAGCATCGGTTCATGTCAATGACATTACGACCAACTTGCTGGATGACCGCTATATAAAGTTGTCTTTGACAATTGAAACGAACGGTGCAGAAGCAAAGGAAGAACTGGAAAAACGTGATTTTCAAATTCGGAACATCATTCTGTCTGAGCTTGCAGACATGGAGTCCGGGGATTTGCAGGGAAAAGAAGGAAAAAGGAAGTTGGAAGATATGATAAAAGGCAAAATGAATGAAATGTTACAAAATGGTGAAATAAAAAAAGTATATATCACCTCCTATATTGTTTCATAATGAAGTATCCAAATAGTACCTTTGGAGGTGGCTGTCATGTCTGATGAAATACTATCTCAGAGTGAGATTGATGATTTATTGTCAGGACTTTCCGAGGGAGAAATTACTTTTGAAGAAAAAGAATTACATAATAATAAAAAAAATGTAAAAGTCTATGATTTCAAAAGGGCATTGCGATTTTCCAAGGATCAGATCAGAAGCTTGACAAGAATTTATGACAATTTTTCGCGGCTATTGACAACTCTCTATTCTGCCCACTTAAGAACATATACAAATTTTTCGGTCGCTTCGGCCGATCAAATACCATATGACGAATACATACGTTCCATTCCAAGCATGACATTTTTGAATATCCTTGAAATACCGCCGCTCAAAGGCAGAATGATCATGGAAGTTCACCCCAATATCGCTTACGCAATGCTTGACCGGATATTGGGCGGCAAGGGTTCCGGGGTTAACAAAATCAACCATTTAACGGATATAGAAACGAAGCTGCTGAATAATCTCTTTCAGCGGACGTTGGAACCGTTGCAAGAAGCATGGACGAGTATCGTACAAATTGAACCCATTTTAACCGAAATTGAAGTCAATCCGCAGTTTTTGCAAATGGTTTCCCCAAATGAAACGGTCGTCGTGATTACAATGCAGGCAACTGTAGGGGAAACGAGCGGAATGATCAATATATGCATTCCCCATGTCGTATTGGAGCCCATCATTCCGAAGCTTTCGGCACAATACTGGATGGAATCGGGCGCCAAAGAGAGAAAGCCGGAAACAATTACAGCTTTGGACAGAAATATTCGGGAAACCGATATTGAAGTAACGGTTGAGCTGGGCTCGGCGGACCTGACGATAAAAGATTTCCTTTCGCTCAATGAGGGGGATATTTTCCAGCTCAATACAAGCATCGATGACCCCTTGACCGTCAAAATAGCCGGCATCCCCAAATATTTGGGCCAGCCGGGCAAAAGGCACAATTATCTTGCTGTACAAATTTTATCGATGATAAACGAGGGAGATGAAGACAATGAATAACGAGAAGCTCTCTCCGGAAGAGATTGAAATGCTGCTTTCTAAAGGATTCATTGAACAAGAGAACGGAAATAACAGTGACATTGATGACTTAAATGACATGGAACGTGACGCTTTGGGCGAGGTTGGCAACATTTCCGTCGGAAGGGCGGCAACTACCCTGTCTACACTGCTAAATCAAAAAGTGGAAATCACAACGCCAACGGTTTCTATGTTAGACCGGGATACCTCGGATGAGCCGCTTCCTTCAGGCGTCGCGGTCCGTGTCACTTATACAACGGGATTCTCGGGGATAAACGTATTAATTCTAAAAAAAAGCGATGTAGCTGCCATTGCAGATATGATGCTGGGCGGGGATGGAACTTCTCCGGCTGAAGAAATGGATGAAATCCATTTAAGTGCTGTCGAGGAAGCCATGAATCAAATGATTGGTTCAGCAGCCTCGTCGATGTCTACATTTTTTAATAAAAGGGTTGATATTTCCCCTCCCACCATCCATTGGCCTGAAGACTCCTTTGATGAAGTCCTGGAAGAGTTATCAAACCAAACCAAATTTGCCCGCGTTTCTTTCCAGTTAAAAGTCGGTGACATCATTGACTCAACGATGACACAGCTGATTCCAATCGATTTCGCAAAAGATTTGGTAAAGGAGCTTTTATCCAAGTTTGATGAAGGGGAGGACGATCAGCCGGAGTTGGAAGAAGCCGAAGAGCAACATGTTGAAAAAAAGAATGAGACGATTCACCCTAAGGTAACAGATGAACATCCATCCCGCCATACACAAGGAAATACGGGTCGATCCGATCCACATACGGAAGCGGAAAACATGCCAAACGTTCAAAGAGTCCATTTTTCCGATTTTGATGACGAAAGCGTTGATGGTTTTGAAGCAAACAACCTGGATGTTTTATTTGATATACCTTTGCAGGTGACTGTTGAGCTCGGAAGAACAAGCCGTTCGGTTAAGGAAATACTCGAACTTGGTGCCGGCTCCATTATCGAGCTTGATAAATTGGCCGGAGAACCGGTGGACATTTTGATTAACAACCGTCTCATTGCAAAAGGAGAAGTGGTTGTCATTGATGAAAACTTTGGTGTAAGGGTTACGAACATTTTAAACAAGCGGAATCGCCTGGAACGTTTAAGATAACATGGAGATGAAACCATCTATTTTAATAGAGTTAGGAAATCGAACAATGATTGACAAAAGTAAATTTTTATGGACCGTTCTCATTTTTTTCATCCTGATAAACCCGCCTTTTGTCCAGGCCGGCAAAACCGATTACTCTGTCGGCGAGTGTCTGGAAAATCCGGATAAATGCAAGGAGGATACAGGGCAGGCAGATGTTGCACCCAAGGAAAATCAATCCTTTTCAATCGGTGTGGCGGATGTTTTTAAAATGCTTTTTGCCCTCATTTTTGTCATTGCACTTTTATATTATTTGTTAAAGTTTATCAATAAGCGAAGCCAGTCATATCAACAAACAAGCCTGATCCAAAATCTCGGGGGGACGGCTTTGGGCGGCAACCGCTCGCTCCAAATGGTAAGGGTCGGCAAGCGCCTTTTTGTTTTGGGTGTTGGTGAAGATATTCGCTTGATTAAAGAGATATCGGATGAAAAAGAGATTGAGGAATATTTTCACCAGTATAACGAGCAGTTGGAAAAAAGCTTTCAGCCAACAAAATTGACCAAGTGGTTTAATAGCTTAAGAGAATCTGCCAGGCAGGGAAACGGAATGGAAAGCAACAAAGACTTTCAGCAGCAGCTGATGGAAGAAATGGATGGGATCAAAAAAGAAAGAACGAAGGCGCTGGACAGTTTGCGGAAGGGGAATGACACACATGAGTGAACTCACGGATTTTTTTAACAGTTCGCCGGAAACGGTGTCCACTTCCGTTAAATTGTTTCTCCTTTTAACAGTATTGTCGCTCGCTCCGGGCATTTTAATGGTCATGACATCATTTACGCGCATTGTGATCGTTCTTTCATTCGTCAGAACATCGCTGGCTACCCAGCAAATGCCTCCCAACCAGGTCATTATCGGATTATCGCTGTTTTTAACTTTTTTCATTATGGCGCCCACATTCAACGAGGTGAATAAAGAAGCACTGACGCCTTTGTTTCAGGATGAAATTTCGCTGGAAGAGGCATACAACAAAGCCGCTGTTCCTTTTAAAGAGTTTATGAGCAAACATACGAGACAAAAAGATTTGGAACTCTTTCTAACGTATTCCGGGGCTGAACGACCCGAAACAGTTCAGGACATTCCGTTGCAGGCACTTGTCCCGGCCTTTGCACTCAGCGAAATGAAGACCGCTTTTCAAATTGGCTTTATGATCTTTATCCCCTTTTTAGTAATTGACATGGTTGTGGCCAGTGTATTGATGTCCATGGGGATGATGATGCTGCCCCCGATGATGATTTCGCTCCCGTTTAAAATTTTGCTCTTTGTACTTGTTGACGGGTGGTACTTGGTGATCAAGTCATTGCTTGAAAGTTTTTCGTAAGAAGTTCTATACATTTAAAGAAGGTGATCATTTGAGCGCCGAAACAGTTATTGCGTTGGCGGGAAAGGGCGTCTATACGATATTGATTATTGCCGGCCCGCTTCTGCTGCTTGCCTTGATCATTGGCCTGGCCGTCAGCATTTTTCAGGCGACGACACAAATACAGGAACAGACACTCGCGTTTATTCCGAAAATTATCGCGGTGCTTTTGGGAATTGTTTTTTTCGGCCCGTGGATGTTAAGCCGGATGCTATCTTACACTTCGGATATTTTTCAAAATTTGACCCGGTTTGTAGGTTGATGGAATGGAAGAGTTTATCACGCGGTTTTCGGTTTTTTTGCTTGTGTTTGTCAGGGTATCGGCGTTTTTTGTTACGATGCCGCTTTTCTCATACCGAACGTTGCCGTCCGCATTTCGCATCGGTTTTGCCTTTTTTCTGTCGGTGCTGATGTATACAACGGTTTATCAGGGAACGATTGATATGGATGCGGAATATTTCATGCTGATTTTAAAGGAAGCGGCTGTGGGGCTTTTTATCGGGTTTATTGCTTATATGATATTATCCGCGATTCAAGCTGCCGGCAGTTTGATCGATTTTCAGATGGGATTTGCCATCGCCAATGTCATCGACCCGCAAACAGGCGTTCAAACTCCGTTGGTGGGCCAATATTTATATATGTTTTCTCTTTTATTGCTGCTGGCTGTAGACGGACATCATATGCTGCTGGACGGGATTTTCTACAGCTATCGGTTTATCCCCCTTGATCAGGCAAGTTTCGGATTTGCCGATCCCGATCTGGCCGAGTATGTGGTCAAATCATTTGCGATGCTGTTTCTCATTGCTTTTCAAATGGCAGTACCTGTAGTTGCCGTACTTTTTCTCGTAGACGTGGCACTTGGGATCGTGGCAAGAACCGTACCGCAAATGAACGTGTTTGTCGTTGGTTTTCCCATCAAAATTGCCGTCAGTTTTATTGTTATTTTCATCGTGATCGGCGTCATATTTGGTGTTATCCAACAATTATTTGAAACGATGGGTTACGTGATGAGAGATGTGATGGAAAAGCTGGGGAATCAATCATGAAGCAGCTTCGACTGGACCTTCAATTTTTTGCCGGGGAAAAAACGGAAAAAGCGACACCCAAGAAAAGACAGGATACGAGGAAAAAAGGGCAGGCGGCGAAAAGCCAGGATGTCAATACGGCTATCGGGCTGCTCGTTGTTTTCACTTTTTTGCTGTTTTTTTCACCGAAACTTGGACAAGCCATCTTTCACATTTTCCGACAGGCCTTTACGGAGTATATCCTGCTTGATTTAACGCCGGGAAATTTGCGGGAAATAACCTTTGAAATATTCAAGGGGATGGCAATTCTTCTCGGTCCCGTCATGCTTTTAGGCCTTATGGCAAGTGTAGGGGCGAACTTGCTTCAAGTGGGGTTTATGGCATCCGCCGAGCCGCTTAAGCCAAAGTTTGAGAAAATTGATCCGGTTAAAGGGATGAAAAGGATATTTTCCGTCCGGGCAATCGTTGAATTGCTGAAATCGATTTTGAAAATCGGGTTTGTGGGTTTCGTGGCTTTCTTTGTCCTTTGGCAAAGAATTGACGAAGTTCTTATACTGTCGCATAAAACCGTTCCTGCGGCATTAAAAACGATCGCAAGCCTGACGTTGCAAATGGGAATCAGCGCCTCCATTGCCCTGCTGCTGTTATCCCTCCTGGACTATTTATATCAGCGGTATGACTTTGAAAAAAACATCCGGATGTCCAAGCAGGATATAAAAGACGAGTTTAAAAATACGGAAGGGGATCCGCTGATTAAATCAAAAATAAAACAGCGGCAAAGGGAGATGGCCATGGCCCGCATGATGCAGGAAGTTCCCAATGCAGATGTTGTCATTACAAACCCGACACACTATGCCATCGCTCTAAAATACGATGAAAATCAATCGGATGCTCCG
Organism: Siminovitchia jepli; assembly: GCF_047228825.1. Classification (NCBI taxonomy): domain Bacteria; kingdom Bacillati; phylum Bacillota; class Bacilli; order Caryophanales; family Bacillaceae; genus Siminovitchia; species Siminovitchia jepli. The sequence continues at coordinate 154,065 of NZ_JBFEGN010000001.1, read as the reverse complement.
GTTGTCGTGGCAAAGGGACTCGATTTCATGGCGGAACGAATCAAAAAACTTGCCAGGGAACATGGCGTTGTGCTTGTCGAAAACCGCCCGCTGGCACAGGCATTATACAAACAAACCGATATCGGGGATAAAATACCCGAAGACTTTTTCAAGGCAGTTGCCGAAATATTGGCTTATGTGTATCGACTCAAACATAAGATTTGATTGGGCTATAGGGAGCGAACGTATGATGAAAGTAAAAGATATTGCTGTATTACTGTGTGTTATATTAATTATTGCCATGCTGGTTATTCCTTTTCCGCCATGGCTGTTGAGCTTCCTCATCATTACGAACATTTCCCTCGCGCTGCTTGTTTTACTTACATCCATGAACATGCATGAGCCGCTGCAGTTTTCCATTTTTCCATCTTTGTTATTGCTGCTCACTTTGTTCAGGCTGGGACTGAACGTTTCAACAACGAGATCGATTCTTGCCATTGGGGATGCCGGAAATGTGGTAGAAACATTCGGGACATTCGTTGTGGGCGGCAATGTCCTTGTCGGGCTGGTTGTTTTCTTTATACTGGTCATCATTCAATTTGTCGTCATTACAAAAGGAGCGGAACGCGTATCGGAAGTTGCTGCAAGGTTTACGCTTGATGCAATGCCAGGCAAGCAGATGAGCATTGATGCCGATTTAAATGCCGGTATTATTTCAGAGCACGAGGCGAAAGTGCGAAGGGAAAAAGTGGCCCGGGAGTCGGATTTTTACGGGGCGATGGATGGGGCAAGCAAGTTTGTAAAAGGTGATGCAATTGCCGGGATCATTATCGTCCTGATCAATTTATTGTTCGGAATTTTGATCGGGATGCTGCAGCAGGGTCTGCCGATCGGAGAGGCTGCCGTGAAATATTCCATGCTGACGGTGGGGGATGGGATTGTCAGCCAAATCCCCGCCCTTCTCATTTCAACGGCAACAGGCATAGTTGTTACGAGGGCCGCATCAGAGGGAAATCTCAGTTCGGATATCGTCGGACAACTGCTCAGTTACCCGAAATTGCTTTATATCGCGGCCGGCACCATTTTTCTGCTCGGCCTGACAACGCCCATCCATAATATGCTGACAGTGCCGATCGCAGCCGCGCTTGGAGCCGGCGGCTTCTTCCTTACCCGGATACCCGGCCAGGAAGAAGCCGCTGCAGAACAAGCTCCGGAAGATATGGAAGCGGAAGAAATGAAAAAACCGGAAAATATACTTGGATTATTGGATGTCGATCCGATCGAGTTTGAATTTGGATACGGGCTCATCCCGCTTGCCGATGTAAACCAGGGAGGAGATTTACTGGACAGAATCGTCATGATCAGAAGGCAATTGGCGTTGGAGTTGGGGATTGTGATTCCGGTTGTCCGGATTCGTGACAATATCCAGTTGGAGCCCAATGCCTATCAAATTAAAATTAAGGGCCATCATGTTGCTTCCGGCAGTTTATTATTGGATCACTACCTGGCAATGAGCCCGGGAGGAGAGGACGAGATAGAAGGAATCGATACGATCGAACCGTCATTCGGCCTTCCGGCCAAATGGATTACGGAAGAAGTGAAAGAAAAGGCTGAGATCGCCGGTTATACGGTGGTGGATCCTGCCTCCGTCGTATCAACCCATTTGACTGAAGTACTCCGGGCAAATGCCCATGAGCTGCTTGGCAGACAGGAAACGAAAGAATTGATAGACCATCTGAAGGAAACACATCCGATTTTGGTCGAAGAAGTAACGCCCAATCCGCTCACAATCGGAGAAATTCAAAAAGTCCTTGCAAAATTGTTAAAAGAGCATGTTTCCATCAGAAATTTACCCATTATATTCGAAACATTGGCCGACTATGCCAAAATGACCATTGATACCGATTTACTCACGGAATATGTCCGCCAGGCACTTGCACGGCAAATTACAAGGCAATATGCGGGAGATGAGCCGGTCTTAAAAGTCCTGACCATTTCAGGTAAAGTGGAAAAAGTGATCGCCGACAGCATACAGCAAACGGAGAATGGCAATTATCTTGCCATCGATCCAAACGATTCCAAAAAAATATTGGAATCTGCCGCGGCCCATATCGAAAAACTGTTGAAGGTACAGCAAACGCCAATATTACTTTGCTCTCCGGCTGTCAGAATGTATGTCCGCCAATTGACAGAGAGGTATTTTCCTCAAGTGCCGGTTCTTTCCTATAATGAATTGGAAGCGGACGTTGAAGTACAGAGCATCGGGATGGTGAATGTTTGATGAAGGTAGAGAAAATCGTTGCGGCTTCCATGCCGGAGGCCATGAACAGGGTGAAAAAAGAGCTTGGTGAAGATGCGGTCATTTTAAGTTCCAAAGTGTTATGGACAAAGGGCATCATGGGGTTTTTCAAAAAGAAACAATTTGAAGTGATCGCAGCTCTTGACCAAAAAAAGGAAAAATTCGCCGTTGATCCCCGGCATCATACACAAACGCACCTGCCTGCCCAATCTGATGCTGTTTTAAAAGAGCTGGAAACGTTAAAAAAAATCGTAGAAAAAGGGCATTATGGACCTGATCCCAAACTGGAAATTTATCCTCCCGTGATTCAAAAAAATTTATTCACATTGATGAATCAAGAGCTGGATAAAACATTGGTCCTCACCATGGGCGACCGGTTATTGAATATGTGGCGAAAAACGGAAAAGGAACCGGATGAAAAGGAAATGGCCCTTGCAGCCCAATCACTCCTTTGCAGCAAATTAAAAAATCTGGGCTTTTCCGGTTCAGCACTTCAAAAGAAATTCATTGCGTTTGTCGGGCCGACCGGTGTAGGCAAAACAACGACCTTGGCGAAACTTGCTGCCTGTGCGATGCTCGAACAAAAAAAGAAAATCGGCTTTATTACAATGGATACATACCGGATCGCCGCAATAGAACAGCTCAAAACATATGCAAAGCTGCTCGATGTGCCGGTAGAAGTCGTATATGATGCAAATGATTTCCGGGAAGCCGCCGAAAAATTTGATTCCCATGATCATGTATTTATTGATACAGCAGGCCGCAATTACCGTGATGCCAAGTTCGTTTCCGAATTGAACGGGATCCTGTCACAGGAAAGGGATTTGGACATTTTTCTCGTATTGGCCGCTTCCATGAAAGAGAGGGATGTTGACCTGATCATGAATCAATTCCAGCATCTTCGTGTCCAAAAATTTATTTTCACAAAAGTGGATGAAACGGATGTTTACGGTCCCATGATAAACATGATGCTCAAGTATAATTTGGCATCCGCCTATATTACGGACGGGCAGGAAGTGCCTGATGATCTTATTGTTGCTGCTCCGGAATTGTTTGGCAATTATATTTTTGGGGAGCAAAACATATGAAGGACCAAGCTGAAAGCCTGCGATTAAAAATGAGGCAAAAAGCAAAGAACGCGGCAAGAACGTTGGCCGTTGTCAGCGGAAAAGGCGGAGTGGGCAAGTCGAACATTTCCAGCAATATGGCTGTCATCCTTGCCAAAAAAGGCTATAAAGTGCTCGTTTTTGATCTCGATATCGGCATGGGCAACGTTCATTTGCTTTTAGGCGGCTCGGCGCCCAAGACGATGGGCGATTTTATATTTAACGGTGAACCGCTATCGCAAATTGTTCAGGAAGGGCCTTTTGGCGTTTCTTATGTAGCGGGCGGCAACGGACTTTATGATGCAGTTGAAATGGACGGCAATACGGTAAAAATGTTTCTCGCCGGATTTCAAATGTTTCAGGAGACATACGATTATCTTATTTTTGATATGGCTGCAGGAGCGGGTCAATCGCTGCTTTCCATTCTGCTGGCAGCCGATGATTTAATCGTAGTGACAACTCCGGAACCTACTGCGGTCATGGATGCTTACTCGATCATGAAACTGGCACATCTGCAAAATGAAAACACCCGGTTTCTCGTCATGTGCAACCGGACTGATAACGATAAGCAGGGACAGGAAACATTTCTTCGCCTCCAGCAGGCCATGCGCAGGTTTCTTCAGAAGGAAATTGACTTGTTGGGGATTTTGCCGGAAGACAGACATGTGAGAAAAGCCGTCTTGGATTACAGCCCTGTTTATTGTGTATATCCCCGCTCTCCCGTTTCTGTAAAATTGGAACATGCCGTTGACCGGTTGACGGGAAGGAACGGACTTAATGGTGAAATGAAGAGCGATTCATTTATTTCAAGATTGCGCAAGCTGTTTTACGGCAAGTCATGATGCGGATATTTTCACAACCTTTTGCCCCGTTTCCATTTCGATAAGGAGGAGATCCATATGTCACTTTCCCCGCCTCTTGAAGAACGGAGGCATTGGGATCGCTGGAAAAAAACAAGGGATGAACATTCCGGCAATCATTTGGTAAAAAAATATATGCCTCTTGTTTCATACCATGTACAGCGAATTTCCGTCAATTTGCCCAAAAATGTATGCCGGGAAGAGTTAAGAAGCTTTGGACTCATTGGTCTTTTGGATGCATTCGAAAAGTTTGACCATTCCCGGGATTTAAAATTTGAAACGTATGCATCGTTTCGGATCAGAGGCGCCATTTTGGACGGCCTGCGCAAGGAAGATTGGCTGCCGAGAAATACGCGCGACAAAGCAAAGGAAATCGAATCGGTGCAGCAGGAGCTTGAACAGCGATATATGCGCCGTGTAACGGCGGAAGAGATTGCGAATGAGCTTGGCCTTGATGAAGGCGATGTAACGAGAACGATCAATGAATATTATTTTTCCCAAATCATCTCCGTGGATGATTTTCTGACTGGTGATGAAGACCAGGAATATCAAGGGTATACAATTAAAGATGAACAAACTCCCGGTCCCGAGGAACAACTTGTCCATCATGAATGGCTGGAAGAAATGGCTGGGGCAATCGCCAGCCTGACGGAAAATGAACAACTCGTTTTAAGCCTGTTTTATAAAGAGGAATTGACCTTGACAGAAATTGGCCAGATCATGAGCCTGTCGACTTCAAGAATTTCACAAATTCATTCCAAAGCGTTATTCAAGCTAAGAAATGAGCTCATGCAATTAAGATAGTGAGGGATCCATTTGACAGCCATCATGATACTTATTTCATTTTTATTGAACGTCCTTTTAATTTTTGCCATGATCCTGCTTTTCATGCGGCAAAACCGTTTCGTGGAGATTGAAAAAAAGCAGCGCGCCCTGCTTTCCGAATCGGAAGAATTGGTAAATGGGCTGCTGGCGGAGATCCGGGAAGAAAATGACCGGTTTTTGCAGCAAATCATGCATGTCAGGGAAAAAAGGGAGAATCCGCCGCAAAATCTCCCGCTTAACCGGGGAGCCGATGAGCATGCCGATCTTTCCGAAGAAACGTTTGACGGGCCCGAAAAACAGGAAACGTCCCAAGAGGGACCATCTCTCCGCAAACAAGTGGAAGAGATGGCGGCACAGGGGATGACGTTGGCCGAAATTGCCAAAACCCTTGGGAAAGGAAAAACAGAAATTGAGCTTGCCATGAAATTTTATCGGGATGCTTAAAACTTTACTTGAATACCCGTTTTGATTGTGCTATATTATGGGATGGTATGAAAACACACGTTTCATAATTTTGTGGCATGGTGCTGTTTTGGGCTGCTTTCGAAAACAGTCTGCACAAAAAATGATTGAAACGGAGGAAAAAAACCAGGGAGGAAAAATTTATGTCTATCATTTCCATGAAGCAATTGCTTGAAGCCGGTGTACATTTCGGACACCAGACGCGCCGTTGGAATCCCAAAATGAAAAAATACATTTTTACGGAAAGAAACGGTATTTATATCATCGACTTGCAAAAAACGGTGAAAAAAGTTGAGGAAGCCTACAATTTTATGAGGGAGCTTGCCGAAAACGACGGTAAAGTCCTTTTTGTCGGAACGAAAAAGCAGGCCCAGGAATCCGTTAAAGATGAAGCGGAGAGAGCCGGACACTACTACGTGAACCACCGCTGGCTCGGCGGAACTTTAACGAACTTTGAAACAATCCAAAAAAGAATCGAACGCTTAAAAGCGATTGAAAAAATGGAAGAGGACGGAACATTTGACGTTCTTCCGAAAAAAGAAGTTGTCATGCTCAATCGTGAACGGGACCGTCTCGTCAAATTTTTGGGCGGAATCAAAGACATGAATACTCTTCCGGATGCAATGTTCATCATCGATCCAAGAAAAGAGCGCATTGCGGTGGCTGAAGCCCGGAAATTAAATATTCCGATTGTCGGCATCGTTGATACGAACTGTGATCCGGATGAAATTGACTACGTAATTCCTGCCAACGATGACGCAATCCGCGCAGTAAAATTGCTGACAGCTACAATGGCCGACGCCCTGTTGGAGGCAAAGTTCAGCGAAGAGCAGGAAGAAGAAGAGTCTGAAACTGCCAATGCATAACAGCTAAACATAACTGCCATATTTTGGCTGAGCGAAGGTGATAAGAGTGCATACACTTGTCACCTTTTTTCAAACAACTTCGTTCGCATCTCATTCAAGGAGGATAATACTATGGCAATTACTGCACAAATGGTAAAAGAACTGCGTGCCAAAACAGGTGCCGGCATGCTTGACTGCAAAAAAGCATTGACAGAAACAAACGGCAACATGGAAGAAGCCATCGACTTTCTCAGAAAGAAAGGAATGGCATCGGCGGCGAAAAAAGCCGACCGGATCGCAGCGGAAGGAACGACTTATATTGTAAGTGAAGGCAACGAAGCCGTCATCGTGGAAGTGAATGCCGAAACAGACTTCGTAGCAAAAAATGAAAACTTTCAGGAGCTCGTTAAAGAATTGGCTCGGCATTTGCTTGCCAACAAACCTGCATCCTTGGAAGAAGCGCTTGAACAAAAAATGAGCAGCGGTGAAACTGTAACCGAGTATATTAATGCAGCCATTGCCAAAATCGGTGAGAAAATTACGCTCCGCCGTTTTGCGGTCAAAACGAAAACGGATAACGGCGCATTTGGCGAATATCTGCATATGGGGGGGCGCATTGGCGTTTTGACTGTTCTTGAAGGAACGACGGACGCTGATGCGGCCAAGGATGTTGCCATGCATATTGCTGCCATTAAACCTAAATACATTTCCCGCGATCAAGTGTCTGAAGAAGAAATTGAGCGCGAGCGCCAAGTTTTAACGGAACAGGCTTTAAATGAAGGCAAACCGGAAAAGATTGTCCAAAAAATGGTGGAAGGCCGCCTTGGCAAATTTTTTGAGGAAATTTGTCTTCTTGACCAATCCTTCGTAAAAAATCCGGATGAAAAAGTCGGCAAATTTGTCAGCTCAAAAGGAGCGGAAGTCGCGGATTTTGTCCGTTATGAAGTAGGCGAAGGCATGGAAAAACGCCAGGATAACTTTGCTGAAGAAGTCATGAATCAAGCGAAGAAATAAAGATCATCCATCATGGGGAACACTTAGTGTTCCCTCTTTTACAAACATGGAATACATAATTGACTTGGAGGTTCAGATGAGCATCCCGAAATATAACCGAGTTGTACTTAAGTTGAGTGGGGAAGCATTGGCGGGTGACCAGGGCTTTGGCATAAATCCGGCCGTCATCAAATCCATTGCGGAGCAAATAAAGGAAGTCGCAGAACTTGATGTGGAAATTGCCGTAGTTGTTGGGGGAGGAAATATTTGGAGAGGAAAAGTAGGGAGCGAAATGGGAATGGACCGGGCGACGGCAGACTATATGGGCATGCTTGCCACAGTCATGAACTCGCTCGCCCTTCAAGACAGCCTTGAACAATTGGGAATCGAAACACGGGTTCAAACTTCAATAGACATGATTCAAGTAGCCGAGCCTTACATCAGGCGCCGGGCCATTCGCCATCTTGAGAAAAAGCGCGTTGTCATTTTTGCGGCCGGAACGGGAAATCCTTACTTTTCAACCGACACAACCGCTGCCTTAAGGGCTGCCGAAATTGAAGCCGACGTCATTTTAATGGCGAAAAACAATGTTGACGGAGTTTATAATACCGATCCGAAACTGGATAAAGATGCCGTCAAATACGAGCAGCTTTCATATCTTGACGTACTGAAAGAGGGCTTGGCCGTCATGGACTCAACGGCTTCATCACTATGCATGGACAATGATATTCCGCTGATCGTCTTTTCTTTTACCGAAAAAGGAAATATTAAACGTGCCGTTTTGGGAAAACCAATCGGAACGATAGTAAGGGGGAAAGCATAATGCCTAATCAAGTAATCTCGAATGTAAAAGAGAAAATGGAAAAAGCCGTTCAAGTCTACAGCCGGGAATTGGCGAGCATACGGGCCGGACGGGCAAACGCAGCACTTCTGGACAAAATTACCGTTGATTACTATGGTGTACCGACACCGATCAACCAATTGGCCACAATCTCCGTTCCCGAAGCTCGGCTCCTTGTCATTCAACCTTACGATAAAACAGTTTTGGGTGATATGGAAAAAGCGATATTGAAATCCGACCTCGGTTTAACGCCGGCAAACGATGGTTCACTCATCAGAATTTCGATTCCGCAGCTTACGGAAGAACGGCGCAAAGACCTTGTGAAACAAGTAAGAAGAGAAGCAGAAGATGCCAAAGTCGTGATCCGGAACATTCGCCGGGATGGAAACGACGAATTAAAAAAACTTGAGAAAAGCGGAGATATTTCTGAAGATGACTTGCGCTCATATGGAGAAGATATCCAAAAGCTGACGGATGAACATATCAGGCAGATTGATCGGATTACGAAGGAAAAAGAGCAGGAAGTTTTAGCAGTTTAGGCAAATATCAATCGATATTATCCCCTCCTTTCGGAGGGTTTTTTTATGGCGATATCATTCAGATGGAAGTTTTCTTTTTTCACAGTTTTCCGCGCCTCTCAAATTTGTAATAATAAATCGGGGGGAATCATATCGCTTATACCTTTCAATATGCTAAAATATGTTTGATGCCAGATGCCAGCACTTCTGACGGAGGACTAATTATGTTCAATAAAATGAAGTTATGGAAAACTTCAAAAGATAAAGAGCACAGTGAAGACCGAATAGGGCAAATACTCAACCAGCCGATACCGCGCCATATCGCGATTATCATGGACGGAAATGGCCGGTGGGCAAAGAAGAGGGCACTTCCAAGAATTGCGGGCCATCATGAAGGAATGAAGACGGTCAGAAAAATAACAAAAGCCGCAAACCGCCTTGGTGTACAAATATTAACATTGTATGCTTTTTCAACAGAAAATTGGAAAAGGCCAAAATCGGAAGTGGACTATTTAATGAAGCTTCCGGAAGAGTTTCTCGGGAACTTTCTTCCGGAGCTTGTTAAAGAAAATGTAAAAGTGAGTGTAATGGGTGACACAAGCCGCCTTCCCGGGTACACACGGAAGGCCGTCGACCGTGCCATCAACGATACAAGACATAATAACGGGCTTATTTTAAATTTTGCATTAAATTATGGGAGCCGGGCGGAAATCATTCATGCCATCAAACAGATTTCTGCCGATGTCAAGGATGGCCGGTTAAAAGAAAGTGATATTGATGATGAATGTTTTTCAAACTATTTGATGACGAAACAGTTAAATGATCCCGATCTATTAATCAGGACGAGCGGCGAGCTGAGGCTGAGCAATTTCATGCTTTGGCAGCTTGCATACACGGAACTGTTCTTTATTGATGTATTATGGCCGGATTTTTCGGAAAAACATTTACTGGATGCGATCGAATCTTTTCAAAGTCGATCCAGACGGTACGGCGGATTAATCAGCGAGGAGCTGCAGTAATGAAAGAAAGAATCGTAACAGCAATTGTTGCCATGGGAATTTTTTTGCCGCTTGCATGGATTGGCGGACTACCATTTGTGATTTTGACATATATTATGGCGACCATAGGTCTTTTTGAATTGTTAAGGATGAAAAAACAGCCGGCGATGTCCGGGCAAAGCTTGCTTGCTGGATTGATGCTTTGGGTGATACTGCTGCCAGGTGAATATTTTCAAATGCTTGCGGCCGGAAGGATTACAAAAATGGAAATGGTGTATTTGGCCGTTCTGCTCATTTTGTCATATACGGTCATTACAAAAAACCGCTTTACTTTTGACGAAGCAGGCTTTTCCATCCTTTCCGCGCTGTATGTCGGCACAGGTTTTTATTTTTTGATTGAGACCCGTGAAGCAGGGCTTGTATATCTTTTCTATGCGCTTTTCGTGATATGGGGAACGGATTCCGGAGCCTATTTTATTGGCAAGTCCATGGGAAAAAGAAAGCTGTGGCCCGTCATCAGCCCGAATAAAACGATCGGCGGATCCATCGGGGGCATAGCCGTTGCATTAGTCATCGCCCTATTGTTCGCAGTATTAGCGGATATGGGCATTCCAACAATGAAATTGTTGTTTGTAACGGTCTTATTGTCCGTTTTCGGCCAAATGGGGGATCTGGTCCAATCCGCCTTCAAGCGCCATTATGGTGTAAAAGATTCAGGGAATATCCTGCCGGGCCACGGGGGGATTCTCGATAGATGTGACAGCTGGCTATTCGTTTTGCCGCTCTTGCATATTTTGCAAATCATATGAGTGTAGACTATGTTTAGGAGTGAAATAATGAAGTATATTAGTTTGCTGGGCGCAACGGGATCGGTTGGAACGCAGGCGCTGCAAGTCATAAAGCAACATCCGGGACGGTTTCGGCTGTGCGCGATTTCGGCCGGAAGGAATATCGGTCTTGTCCGGAAAATTATTTCCGAGCATCAACCGAAGTTCGTGGCGGTGCTCGAAAAGGCAGACTGTGATCAATTAAAAACCGAATTCCCGTCCGGGACTAAATTTTCTTACGGTATGGAAGGTTTGATCGAGGCTGCCGTATACGCCCAAGCCGATATAGTACTAAATGCCGTCACCGGAAGCATCGGACTTGTCCCGACACTGCATGCGATTGAAGCGGGAAAAACAATTGGGCTCGCCAATAAGGAAACGCTTGTAACGGCCGGCCATATTGTGATGGATGCGGTGAAAAAATACGGGGTGGACATCATTCCGGTCGACAGCGAACATTCTGCCATTTTCCAATGCTTGCAAGGGGAAAACCGCGCAAACGTCTCTAAATTGATCATCACGGCGTCCGGAGGGAGCTTCCGGGATTTGAGCAGGGACCAACTGCAGCACGTTACGCTAAAACAAGCATTAAACCACCCGAATTGGTCAATGGGGTCCAAAATTACGATTGACTCTGCTACAATGATGAACAAAGGGTTGGAAGTCATTGAAGCGCATTGGCTGTTTCACATTCCTTATGAAAAAATTGAAGTTCTGCTCCACAGAGAGAGCATTGTCCATTCACTGGTGGAATATCACGACCGGAGTGTAATCGCCCAACTTGGAACTCCCGATATGCGCATTCCGATTCAATATGCATTTTCCTTTCCGGAAAGACTGAATCTGGAAACAGAGGGGCTCAGTCTCGCGGAGACAGGCATGCTTCATTTTGAAAAAATGGACATGGATCGGTACCGTTGCCTCAGGTTTGCTTATGATGCGGGCATGGCAGGGGGAACGATGCCCGCTGTATTGAATGCAGCGAATGAGGTCGCTGTCGAAGCATTTTTAGAGGAACGAATCCCCTTTTTAAAAATTGAGGAGTTGATTGAAAAAGCGTTGGAAAGGCATAATGTTATTGATCAGCCGGATTTGTCCGCAATTGAGGAAGTTGACCGTGAAACAAGGCAGCATGTTTATACACTCCTTTAAAAGGTGGTTATTTTTTTGAATACAGTCATTGCTTTTATGATCATTTTCGGGGCACTCGTGTTCTTCCATGAACTTGGGCATTTCATATTTGCCAAACGCGCTGGAATCCTCGTAAGGGAATTTGCCATCGGATTTGGGCCCAAAGTTTTTTCTCATACGAAAAATGAGACGACCTATACGATCCGGCTTTTGCCGATCGGCGGATTTGTCCGGATGGCAGGTGAAGATCCCGAAATGATTGAGATCAAACCCGGCCATCGGATCGCGCTTGTGTTCGACAACAACGAACTTGTGGAAAAAATCATTTTACAGGGGAGAGACCGGTTTCCGGATGCCAGGACCATTGAAGTTGAAATGGCCGATTTGGAACACGATCTGATCATTAAAGGGTATGAAGACGGAGAAGATGAGACTTTAAAAACTTTTCATCTTTCCCGAAAAACGGTTATTGTTGAGGACCAAACCGAAACGCTCATCGCACCTTGGGACCGGCAATTTGCCTCCAAAAAGCTCGGTGCCAGAGCAATGACAATTTTTGCCGGTCCGATGATGAATTTTGTACTGGCCATTGTGATCTTTACTTTGCTTGGCTTCATCCAGGGTGTTCAGGTAAATGAGCCGCTCATCGGGAAGCTGCTTCCCGACGGTACCGCCCAGGAAGCGGGGCTGCAGGAAGGTGATACCGTCCTCAGCATTGATGGCGCGGAAATTTCGGATTTCGACGACATTACGGAAATTGTCCGAAGCCATCCGGAAGAAGAGCTGATTTTTACGGTTGAACGAAATGACAAAACGCTGGACATTCCTGTGACACCAAAAAGGGAAATCGCCGATGATCAGGAGATTGGCATGATCGGCGTGCAGGCCCCGATCGACAAGTCCTTCCTGCGGCTGGCAACATTTGGATTTGTAGAGACTTACAATTGGACGGTCAAAATTATCCAATTGCTTGGGACGCTTGTGACGGGCCAATTTTCAATAGACATGCTCGCCGGTCCGGTAGGTATTTATAAAACAACGGAAACAGCAGCTCAGATAGGAGTATTGTTTTTAATGAAATGGGCGGGGCTTTTGAGCATTAACCTTGGCATCATGAACTTGCTGCCGATCCCTGCGCTTGATGGCGGCCGCCTCTTGTTCTTTGGCGTTGAGGCCTTGCGGGGGAAACCGATTGACCGCCAAAAAGAAGGAATGGTCCACTTTATCGGTTTTGCCCTCTTGATGGTCTTGATGATTGTCGTCACATGGAATGATATACAACGGTTTTTTATCATTAAATAATTATAAGCAGAGGTGCAATAGATGAAACAAAGCATGACTTTTATCCCTACCCTGAGGGATGTTCCGTCTGATGCAGAAATAAAGAGCCATCAGCTTCTTCTCAGGGCGGGATTTATCAAACAGGTTGCAAGCGGTGTATATTCCTATCTGCCGCTGGCGAAGAGAACACTGGACAATATCGAAAAAATCATCAGGGAAGAAATGGAAAAGGCGGGAGCTGCAGAACTGCTCCTGCCGGCACTCCAGCCTGCCGAACTATGGGTAGAATCAGGACGCTGGTATACATATGGCGATGAATTGATGCGCCTTCGTGATCGCCACGACAGAAATTTTGCCTTGGGGCCCACCCATGAGGAAGTCATCACAAGTCTTGTGAATGATGCAATCCAATCTTATAAGCGTCTGCCATTAACTTTATTCCAAATTCAAACGAAATATCGGGATGAAAAGCGGCCCCGCTTCGGGTTGCTCCGCGGACGCGAATTTATTATGAAAGACGCCTATTCTTTCCATACATCAGAAGAAAGCCTGGATGAAGTTTATCGGAAAATGCATCAGGCGTATACGAATATTTTCCGCAGATGCGGCCTGAACTTCCGATCCGTATTGGCAGATTCCGGCGCCATTGGCGGCAAAGATACGCAGGAATTCATGGTGCTGTCGGAAATCGGGGAAGATACGATTGCCTTTTCCGATCAATCCGACTATGCGGCGAATGTTGAAATGGCTGACGTTCGCCAAGTATATGAAAAGCCGGATATTGCGGAAAAAGAATTGAAAAAAGTTGCAACCCCAAACCAAAAAACAATAGTGGACGTTTCGGCATTTCTGAATGTAAAGCCTTCAGAAGTCATTAAGTCACTTGTCATGATCGCTGATGAAGAACCCGTCATGGTTCTCGTTCGTGGAAATCACGATGTCAACGATATAAAAGTAAAGAAAGCTTTGAACGCCAAAATCGTAGAGTTTGCCGAGGAAGAGAAAACAAAAGAGCTGTTAAATTGTTCCTTCGGATCGATTGGACCGATTAATATTCCTTCCGAAATGAAAATCATAGCAGACCATGCGGTCGGGGCCATGATCAATGCTGTCTGCGGTGCCAATGAAGATGGACATCATTATATCAATGTCGTACCGGAACGTGATTTTACCGTTTGGCAATACGCTGATCTCAGGTTTATCCAGGAGGGCGATCCTTCACCTGACGGTAAAGGGACAATCAGGTTTGCGCGCGGCATTGAAGTAGGACATATTTTTAAATTGGGAACAAAATACAGTGAGGCGATGTCCGCCGGATTCCTCGATGAAAACGGAAAATCCCATCCTTACATCATGGGATGTTACGGAATCGGTGTTTCAAGAACGCTCACTGCGGTTGCCGAACAGTTCAATGATGAACAAGGGTTGATCTGGCCAGTGAATATTGCGCCATATGATGTGCATCTTATTGCGGTTAACATGAAAGATTCCGAACAAGCCGGTTTTACGGAAGCATTATATAACGAATTAATGAATGAATATGATGTATTGTTTGATGACCGCAACGAACGGCCAGGCGTCAAGTTTAACGACTCGGATTTAATCGGCCTTCCGGTGCGTGTAACGGTCGGCAAGAAAGCTTCCGAAGGAATTGTAGAAGTGAAAATAAGAAAAACCGGTGAAATGATGGAAGTCCATCACCGTGATCTTTTGGCGACATTGAAAAATATTTTCAAAGAATTATCGGCACAAGTGTAAGGTACCTGTTTAGGTGCCTTCCTTTATTTACCGAATATTAATGGATGGGAGAGGATAAACGGTGCAAAAGACGCAAAATCCCGTCAAGAAGAAGGAACGCTTCCAATTGCTGCTCCAACAGATCGGCCTTACGGATGACCCGTACATGGAGCATTTGCAATCCGGTCAAATTGAGAAACTTGTTGTTGATCGAAACAACAGGAAATGGCACTTTTATTTTATTTTTGAGCGGATTTTGCCTTATCAAATATTTGAACATTTCGCCCGGAGGCTGGAGCAGTCATTTCAGCATATTGCCCACGTCCAATTCACGCTTTCGACTTCGCAAAAAACGATACCAGAGAAGCTTGTGGAAGATTATTGGCCGGGATGTTTAAAAGAAATGGACGGAATGTCCCCTTTGCTGCTCGGTCTTTTAAACGGTCAAACACCGAAAGTTGATGGAAATAAAATGATTGTCCAGGTCCGCAATGATATGGAGGCAAGAACACTACAAGAGAAATATGGAAAAATGATCACTGATGTTTACGAACAATTTGGCTTTCCTTCCCTTCTTTTTTCTGCGAAAATCCGCCCCGAAAATGAAGCAAACGAAGAATATGAGAGGTTTGTCGAAGCAAAACGCAAAGAGGATGAAGAGCGGGCAAGGCAGGCTATTTTGGAAATGCAGAAGCTCGAGGATGAAAAACGGACCAATCAGGGTGACCATCCGTCAGGGCCATTCATGCTTGGATATGCCATCAAAAATGATGAAGAGATGAAAAAGCTTGAGGAAATTGTTGACGAAGAACGCCGGGTAACGGTGGAAGGGTATGTTTTTCAGGCGGAGACAAGAGAGCTCAGAAGCGGAAGAACATTGCTTACGTTTAAAATGACGGATTATACCGACTCCATTTCTGTCAAAATGTTCTCAAAAGACAACGATGATGCTTCCCTTATGGGCAGTTTAAAAAAGGGCATGTGGGTAAAGGTCCGCGGAAGCGTTCAAACGGACACATTTGCCCGTGAACTGGTCATTATGGCGCAGGACATTAATGAAGTGAAACCGACATTGCGTGAAGACAAAGCGGAAGGCCAAAAGCGGGTTGAACTCCACCTGCATACCCCAATGAGCCAAATGGATGCTGTCACGTCAGCGGGCAATCTTATTGCCCAGGCGAAAAAATGGGGGCACCCGGCCGTGGCGATTACCGATCACGCCGTCGTTCAATCATTTCCCGAAGCGTTCGGTGCCGGCAGCAAACATGATATAAAGGTCATCTACGGTTTGGAAGCCAATTTGGTAAACGACGGAGTACCGATCGCGTACAACAGTGCCAACAGGCTGCTGGAAGAAGATACTTTTATCGTTTTTGACGTTGAAACAACCGGCCTGTCAGCAATATATGACAAAATTATCGAACTGGCGGCAGTCAAGATTCATCATGGTGAAATCGTTGACAAGTTTGAGAGATTTGCCAATCCCCATCACCCGCTGTCTGCAACAACAATTGAATTGACCGGCATCACGGACGATATGGTGGAAAATGCCCCTGAAATCGAAGAAGTCCTTGAGGATTTTAAAAACTGGACAGGGGACGGCATCCTTGTAGCCCATAACGCTTCGTTCGATATCGGATTTTTAAATGCGGGCTACCAAAAAATCGGATTCGAGAAGGTGGACAATCCGGTCATTGACACGCTTGAACTTGCCAGATTCCTGTATCCGGATTTTAAAAACCACCGTCTAAACACGCTGGCAAAAAGGTTTGACATAGAACTTGTGCAGCACCACAGGGCGATTTATGATGCAGAAACGACCGGCAATATTTTTTTGAAAATGCTTGCCGATGCCAAAGAGAAGGGGATCCTTTATCATGACCAGCTCAATGACAATATGGGCGAAGGGGACACTTATAAACAGGCCCGCCCGTACCATTGCACTTTGCTTGCCCAAAACGAAGCGGGCCTGAAAAATTTATATAAACTCGTCTCTTATTCGCATCTCGACTATTTTTATAGAGTTCCCCGCATTCCGCGTTCCCTGTTGGAAAAACATAGAACGGGAATACTCGTAGGATCCGGATGTGACAAAGGGGAAGTATTCGAGGCGATGATGCAAAAGGGGCGTGCCGAGGCCGAAAAAGCAGCAACCTTTTATGACTACCTGGAAATACATCCAAAACCGGTGTATGCCCCGCTGATCGAGATGGAGCTTGTCAGGGATGAAAAAGACTTGGAGGATATTATCCGGAACATCGTTGACATGGGAGAATCTTTAAACATCCCAGTCGCTGCCACCGGAAATGTCCATTATTTAAACAAAGAAGACAAAATATACCGCGAGATTCTCATCAACTCGCAAGGCGGGGCAAATCCGCTGAACAGGCACAAGCTTCCGGATGTCCATTTCCGGACGACAGATGAAATGCTTTCCGAGTTTTCTTTTCTTGGCAAAGAGAAAGCATATGAGGTTGTTGTGACAAACTCCAACCTCATTAATGACAAGATTGATAACATTAAACCGATCAAGGATGACTTATATACGCCGAAAATCGATGGCGCCGAGGATGAAATCCGGCAAATGAGCTATGAAATGGCAAAATCGATTTACGGCGATCCGCTCCCCGAAATTGTGGAAGCAAGGCTCGAAAAGGAACTGAAAAGCATTATTGGACACGGCTTTGCGGTCATTTATTTGATTTCTCATAAACTCGTAAAAAAATCTCTCGAGGACGGCTACCTGGTAGGATCAAGGGGATCTGTCGGATCTTCTTTTGTGGCTACGATGACGGAAATCACGGAAGTAAACCCGCTTCCTCCGCATTATGTATGCCCCCATTGCAAGCATTCCGAGTTTTTTGATGACGGTTCGGTCGGCTCCGGATTTGACCTGCCGGATAAAGACTGTGTGAAGTGCGGAACAACCTATAAAAAAGACGGCCACGATATTCCGTTTGAAACTTTCCTGGGCTTCAAGGGAGACAAAGTACCGGATATAGACTTGAATTTTTCGGGGGATTACCAGCCGAAAGCCCACCATTACACGAAAGTTTTGTTCGGGGAAGACTATGTTTATCGTGCGGGCACGATCGGAACCGTTGCGGAAAAAACAGCTTACGGGTATGTCAAAGCATATGAGCAGGATCACAATCTCATGCTGCGAAATGCGGAAGTCGAAAGGCTCGTCCAAGGATGTACAGGTGTAAAAAGAACAACCGGCCAGCATCCCGGAGGGATTATCGTTGTTCCGGACAATATGGAAATCTTCGATTTTTCCCCGATTCAGTATCCGGCCGATGCGGTCGGATCCGACTGGAGAACGACGCATTATGATTTCCATTCCATCGACAGCAATTTGCTCAAGCTGGACATCCTCGGCCATGATGACCCGACCGTGATCCGGATGCTTCAGGAGCTGAGCGGAATTGATCCCAAAACCATTCCGATTGATGACCCCGATGTGATGAAAATATTCAGCGGGACCGAATCGATCGGCGTAACAGAGGAACAGATTATGTGTAAAACGGGAACGCTTGGCATTCCCGAATTTGGAACGAAATTCGTCAGGCAAATGCTTGAAGATACAAAGCCGACAACGTTTTCCGAGCTTGTACAAATATCGGGCCTTTCACATGGAACGGATGTATGGCTCGGCAACGCTCAAGAATTGATCCGTTCCGGAATTTGTACGTTGCCGGACGTCATTGGCTGCCGGGACGACATTATGGTCTACCTCATTTATCAAGGCCTGGAACCGTCTCTTGCCTTTAAGATCATGGAATCGGTACGAAAGGGAAAAGGCCTGACTCCCGAATGGGAGGAAGAAATGAGAAAAAATAATGTACCGGATTGGTATATTGATTCATGCAAAAAAATAAAATACATGTTCCCGAAGGCGCATGCTACAGCTTACGTGCTGATGGCCGTAAGGATTGCCTACTTTAAAGTTCATTATCCGCTTTATTACTATGCTGCGTACTTTACAGTACGGGCGGAAGATTTTGATTTGGAAGTGATGATCAGGGGCTCCCAGGCCATCCGCTCCAAAATTGAAGAAATCAATGCCAAAGGCCTGGATGCCACAGCCAAAGAGAAAAACCTCCTTACCGTTTTGGAAATTGCGTTGGAAATGTGCGAGCGCAAATTTACATTCAAGCGCGTTGACTTGTATAAATCGAGCGCGACAGAGTTTATCATCGACGGGGATTCGCTCATTCCGCCTTTCAACGCCATCCCCGGTCTTGGCACGAATGCAGCGCTGAATATTGTAAAAGCGAGGGAAGAGCGGGAATTTCTTTCCAAAGAGGACATGCAAATCCGCGGAAAAGTTTCCAAAACCATTATGGAATACTTGGACAACCATGGCTGTTTGGCATCCCTGCCCGAACAAAATCAATTGTCCCTGTTTTAAAAAGAGGGCTGCTTTGTCCAAGCCAAAACGGCGAGGGTTTGCCTTGTTTGCAAATAAAAATGGGTTATGGTATATTTTTATTGGAAATACTATGAATACTCTCGTTGCAAAAGAGTGGGCGCCCCCCACTCTTTCGCATTGTTTTGGAATAAATGGATACCAGGAGCGTGGGAGGTTTATATGAGTAAAGTAATTGACACTGTAGAAAAACTTGCAGTTCCTATATTGGAAGAAATGAAGCTTGAACTGGTCGATATTGAATATGTGAAAGAAGGAAAAAACTGGTTTCTCCGTCTTTTCATCGATAAACCGAACGGTGTCGATATTGAAGAGTGCGGCATTGTCAGCGAGCGTCTGGGCGAGAAGCTTGATGAAGCGGACCCGATCCCCCACAATTACTTCCTGGAAGTATCCTCGCCCGGAGCAGAGCGTCCTTTAAAGAAAGCAGCCGATTTTGCCAATGCGGTGGGAAAGCAAGTCAATGTGAAAACATATGAGCCGATCGATGGGGAAAAAGAGTTTGAGGGAAAGTTGACCGCATTTAACGGTGAAAACCTGTTTATTGAAATAAAGATAAAAACCCGGACAAAGACGTTTGAAATTCCAGTGAATAAAGTGGCAAAAGCCCGCTTGGCAGTCGTCTTTTAACAGGTAAAGCGAAGAATATTAAAGGGGAGGACATGGTCATGAGCTCAGAATTAATGGATGCTCTAGTCATATTGGAAAAGGAAAAAGGGATTTCCCGGGATGTCTTGATCGAGGCGATCGAAGCTGCTTTAGTTTCGGCATACAAAAGGAATTTTAACCAAGCGCAAAATGTTCGTGTCGATTTAAACTTGGAAACAGGGACGATGAGGGTTTTTGCCAGAAAAGAGGTAGTGGATGAAGTTTTCGATTCCCGGCTTGAAATTTCTTTGGAAGAAGCTCATTCCATCAACCCGGCTTATGAAACGGGGGATATTGTGGAGCTGGAGGTAACGCCGAAGGAGTTTGGCAGAATAGCCGCGCAAACGGCCAAGCAAGTCGTCACCCAGCGGGTGCGGGAAGCGGAAAGAGGGATCATTTATTCCGAATTTGTTGACCGGGAAGATGACATCATGACAGGCATCGTTCAGAGACAGGACCCGCGTTTTATATACGTCAGTCTTGGAAAAATTGAAGCGCTGCTCCCGCAGAGTGAACAAATGCCCGGTGAAACATACAAACCGCATGACAGAATTAAAGTTTACATTACGAAAGTAGAAAAAACGACAAAAGGTCCGCAAATATTTGTATCGAGGACGCATCCCGGTCTATTGAAGCGATTATTTGAAATAGAGGTCCCTGAAATATATGATGGAACCGTTGAAATAAAATCCGTGGCGAGAGAAGCTGGCGACCGCTCCAAAATTTCCGTTGCGACTGACCAGGAAGACGTTGATCCGGTTGGCTCTTGCGTCGGACAGAAAGGATCAAGGGTTCAGGCAATCGTGGACGAATTAAAAGGAGAAAAGATCGATATCGTTGAATGGTCACAAGATCCGGTTGTTTTCGTCGCCAATGCTTTGAGTCCATCCAAAGTTCTCGATGTCATCGTCAATGAGGAAGAAAAAGCGACAACAGTCGTTGTTCCGGATTACCAATTATCGCTTGCCATCGGCAAGCGGGGGCAAAACGCACGGCTCGCGGCTAAATTAACCGGCTGGAAAATAGATATTAAAAGTGAGACAGATGCAAGGGAAGCAGGGATATATCCAAGATTCCCGGAGAAAGACGAGTCGGACGAATCATTCGATTTTATAAATGAAGAAATCGAATAGGGGTGAAGCAAGATGGTAAAAAAGAGAAAAATACCGCTCCGTAAATGTGTGGCAACAGGAGAGATGAAGCCAAAAAAAGACATGATTCGAATTGTCCGCTCCAAAGAAGGCGAGGTATCCGTTGATTTAACGGGTAAAAAATCCGGAAGGGGAGCTTACCTGTCGAAAGACCGGCAAGTCATTTTGGATGCACAAAAGAAAAACATTCTTGCAAATCATTTGGAAGCAGATGTTACTGACGAAATATACGAAGAACTTCTTTCGCTTGTTGAAGGAGATCACAAGTGACACAGGACAAATGGATGTCGTTGCTTGGTCTGGCACATCGGGCCGGAAAAGTGGTTTCGGGGGAAGAGCCGGTCCTTAGGGAAATCCGGAATGGCCAGGCAAAACTGGTCATTTTAGCCAAAGACGCCTCCCGCAATACGGCAAAGAAAATGATGGACAAATGCCAATATTACCGTGTACCTGTTCGGCATGCAGATACAAGAGAAACACTCGGCCATGCCATCGGCAAGGATGCAAGGGTCGTGGCAGCAATATTGGAAGCGGGTTTTGCCGAAAAAATTGCTGCTTTGCTTTATGAATAAACGGGGGTGAACATATGAGTAAAATGCGTATATACGAATATGCAAAAAAACAAGGTATTGCCAGTAAGGATGTCATCGAAAAGCTGAAAGGCATGAATATAGAAGTAGCCAACCATATGTCAACAATAGAGAGTGGAACGGTTACGAAGCTGGATTCCATTTTTAAAAAGAAAGAGCAGCCGCAGGATTCAAAACGAAAAGATAAGCCAAACCATCGGCGGCAGCGAAGTGCGGCGAATGTTAAGCCGCAAGGAAAGGACAACCGGAAAAGCGGATCCAATGTCCAGCAGGCTAGACATAGAAATAACAAAACCCAGCAGGGACACGCAAGCCAAGGAACCCAGGGAAACCAAGGAAGCCAGGGAAACCAAGGTACTCAGGGAAACCAAGGAAGCCAGCAAAATGCAAGGAACGGACGGAACCATAAACAGAATCAACCGAAGAATGAAAATGGCCAAACGAGGCAGAACGGAAAGAATCATTTTAAAGGCGGAAATAAAGGCCCCAACCGGAATAAAAAGCCCAATCAACAACGCCAGCGACAAAAACAGCACCAACGTCAGCCTGCTCCGCCAAAACAAAAAGAGCTTCCGGAAAAAATCACTTTTACGGAATCTCTTTCCGTGGCCGAACTTGCCAAAAAGCTTCATAGAGAACCGTCCGAGATTATTAAAAAGCTCTTTATGCTCGGTGTGATTGCAACGATTAATCAGGAGCTTGACAAAGATGCAATTGAATTGATTTGTGCTGAATATGGGGTGGAAGTGGAAGAAGAGGTTCAAATTGATAAAACGGACCTTGAAGTTTATTTCACTGAAGACAAAGAGGAAGATTTGATCGAAAGGCCGTCCGTCGTAACGATTATGGGACACGTTGACCATGGAAAAACAACATTGCTTGATTCATTGCGAAATACAAAAGTAACCGCTGGGGAAGCCGGCGGCATTACCCAGCACATCGGTGCCTATCAAATTGAAGCGAACGGCAAAAAAATTACGTTTCTTGATACACCCGGGCATGCCGCGTTTACAACCATGCGTGCAAGAGGTGCAAAGGTAACCGACATTACCATATTAGTCGTTGCCGCAGATGACGGTGTCATGCCGCAAACCGTTGAAGCTATTAATCACGCGAAAGCCGCAGAGGTGCCCATCATCGTAGCCGTCAATAAAATTGATAAACCGACTGCCAATCCGGATCGTGTCATGCAGGAATTGACCGAGCATGGGCTTGTTCCGGAAGATTGGGGCGGGGATACCATTTTTGTTCCGATTTCCGCTTTAAAAGGAGAAGGGATCCATACTTTACTTGAGATGATTCTGCTTGTCAGTGAAGTGGAAGAATTGAAAGCCAATCCGGACAGGCGGGCACTTGGCACCGTCATTGAAGCCCAATTGGATAAAGGGCGCGGCCCTGTCGCCACTTTACTCGTACAAAATGGTACATTAAAAGTGGGGGACCCCATCGTTGCCGGTAATACGTTTGGGCGTGTACGGGCCATGATGAACGATATAGGGCGGAGAGTGAAAGAGGCCGGACCTTCAACACCTGTTGAAATCACCGGCTTGAATGATGTACCGCTGGCGGGTGACCGGTTTGTTGTTTTCGAAGACGAAAAAACAGCCCGCCAAGTTGGAGAGGCCCGTTCCCAGCAGGCGCTGCAAGCTTTGAGAAACGAAAGCTCCCGCGTAAGCCTCGATACGCTGTTTGAGCAAATGAAGCAAGGTGAAATGAAAGACCTTCATGTCATCATTAAAGCTGATGTTCAAGGTTCTGCTGAAGCACTTGCCGCTTCATTACAAAAAATTGAAGTAGACGGCGTCAATATCAAAATCATTCATTCCGGCGTCGGGGCCATCAATGAATCCGACATTACCCTGGCCGCAGCTTCCAATGCCATCGTCATTGGCTTTAATGTCCGCCCGGATGTCAATGCCAAACGGGCGGCTGAATCCGAAAATGTCGACATACGCCTGCACCGGATTATCTATAAAGCAATTGAAGAAATAGAAGCGGCCATGAAAGGCATGCTTGATCCCGAATATGAGGAAAAGGTGATTGGCCAGGCAGAGGTAAGGCAAACGTTTAAAGTTTCAAAAATAGGGACGATTGCAGGCTCCTACGTAACGGAAGGAAAAATCACCCGTGACAGCGGAGTTCGCCTGATCCGGGATGGCATCGTTATTTTTGAAGGCGAAATTGACGACTTAAAACGATTTAAAGATAACGTGAAAGAAGTCGCCCAAGGCTATGAGTGCGGCATCACCATTAAGAACTTCAATGACATAAAAGAAGGGGATGTCATCGAGGCCTTTCTGATGGAAGAAGTTGAGCGCGCTTGATCGGCTTTGCCCTGATAGAATTTCGCATTTACAATACCCATTCATTAAAGGATAAAAGATCGGTCATCAAGCGCATACTAACAAGGACCAAACAAAGGTTTAATATTTCGATTGCCGAGGTGAAGCATCAGGATTTATGGCAGCGCACCGAAATTGCGATTGCCACTGTTGCTTCCACCAGGCATAAGGCTGAACATGAATTACAGCATGCCATTGAATTTCTTGATTCTTTCCCGGAATGGGAAAGAATCGGGATTGCGTATGAATGGCTGTAATGAGAGGTGTCGAAAATGAGTCTGCGCGCCCATCGTGTTGCAGAACAAATGAAGAAAGAACTGGGAGAAATTATTTCTCGCAAGATAAAGGATCCGCGGATAGGATTTGTAACCGTCACCGATGTACAGGTGACCGGTGATCTTCAGCAGGCAAAAGTGTTTATATCCGTCCTTGGAAATGACGAAGACAAGGAAAACACGTTAAAGGGACTGGCAAAAGCCACCGGTTTTATCAGATCTGAAATCGGGCAAAGAATCCGGCTGCGCAAGACCCCGGAAATCAGCTTTGAATTTGATGAATCCATTCAATATGGAAACAAAATAGAAAAGCTTTTGAAAGAATTGAATGGAGATTAGGATAGACGGCTCGTCTATCCTTTTTTCAAGAAAATGTGATATGCAGAAGCATCGGGGTTAGGCCCCCAGGGATTTGCGATCATGCCGGTGCATCAGCAGCGCTCCGGCGCATTCGTAAGCAAGGAGGTTGAAGCGGTTGGACGGGATTTTGCCGATCTGGAAGCCAAAGGGCATGACATCCCATGATTGCGTATATAAAATCCGGAAATTGCTGGGGATGAAAAAAGTCGGCCATACCGGCACTCTTGATCCGGACGTCACGGGGGTATTGCCCATTTGCCTTGGAAGGGCGACAAAAATTGCGGAATATATTACGAATGCAGGAAAAGAGTATGAAGCCGAAGTGACACTGGGGTTTTCGACGACAACAGAGGATGCATCCGGTGAAATTGTGGATAAAAGACAAGTAAAAGAGGTTTTTTCCCGGGAGAAAATCGAAGAAGTCCTGCAGTCGTTTAAAGGCAGAATCGAACAAGTTCCCCCGATGTACTCGGCTGTAAAAGTAAAAGGCAAGCGGCTATATGAATATGCCCGTGCAGGCATTGCCGTTGAGCGGCCGGCAAGGACTGTTTATATATACAGCTTGAAGCTCTTGGAGAACTCAATTACACTTCGTGACGGCCTGCTGTCTTTCCGTTTTTCCGTCCGCTGCAGCAAAGGGACCTACATCCGGACGCTTGCAGTCATGATCGGGGAGAAGCTTGGCTATCCGGCGCATATGTCGGACCTCATCAGAACAGCTTCCGCTTCGTTTCAGGCAGCCGATTGCGTTACTTTTGAAGACCTTGGAAGGCTGCTTGAACGCGGAGAAGCAGCCGAAGCGATTTTTCCTCTGGAAAGGGGGATTTCCCATTTGCCGCATCTTGAAATTAATGATACATTAGCGGTAAAAGTGCGAAACGGTGCAATCTTGCCTGCACCCGAACATTGGCTGGAAGAAGAAACCGTTTTTCTGCATCAATCCAAAGCAATCGCCATTTACAAAAATCATCCTGAAAAGCCCGGCCAAATTAAACCGGTCAAAGTTTTAGAAACCAATGAAATTAGGTGAACGCAGAGTGAAAGTGTTAATGGTCCAGCATCCTCATTCCTTTCAGCAGCATGATTTCCCGCCGCTTGTAATGGCCCTTGGATTTTTTGACGGCGTTCATTTGGGGCACAGGAAAGTCATCAAAACAGCCAAAGCAAAAGCTGTTCATAATGGCTGGAAGAGCGCTGTTATGACGTTTGATCCCCATCCGTCGGTCGTCCTGTCGCAGGAAAACCGGCCTGTAGAATATATTACACCTTTAAAGGAAAAAATTGACTTGATATCCAGGCTGGGAATAGATTATTTATTTATCGTCAGGTTCACATCCGCCTTTGCCAACCTTGACCCGGCCCGATTTGTACAGCAGTATTTGATCGACTTGAATGTGAGGCATGTCGTTGCCGGGTTTGATTTTACATATGGCAAATACGGAAAAGGAACAATGGATACGCTTCCCCGCCACGGAATGGGGATGCTGAAGGTAACGGCCGTAGCCAAAATGGAAGAAAACGATGAAAAAATCAGTTCCACATCCATCCGAAAAATGCTTCGGGAAGGGGAAACAGAATCAGTTGTAAGTTTTCTCGGTCGCCATTATGAGACAAAAGGGACCGTCATCCACGGCGAAAAACGCGGAAGACAGCTTGGATTTCCCACGGCAAATATCCAGTTAGATGGAGATTACATGATCCCGAAAGCAGGAGTTTATGCTGTACGCCTCTTTGTTAACGGTCGTTGGGAAAAGGGGGTATGCAACATCGGCTATAAACCGACATTTCATGACACTGGCAAGTCCCATTTATCAATCGAGGTACATCTTTTGAATTTTAATCGGTCCATTTATGGAGAGGAAGTCGTTGTAGAGTGGCGGCATAGAATCAGAGATGAAACAAAGTTTCATAGTCTGGAGGACTTAAAGACTCAAATTGCAAACGACATTGAAAAAGCATCCAATTTTTTGGACCCTATTTAAAACTTGATTTTTCCAAAAGAAAGTTGTATCCTAAAACAGTATCTTAGAACCGTTGCTTGGCAATGCGAGTCACCGACGCTTGCTCGGTAACAGGGGATGAAAAACAGGAGGTGAAGGGCAGATGTCCATTACGCAAGAACGGAAAAATGAAATCATCAGCCAATATCGAATTCATGAAACAGATACCGGTTCTCCGGAAGTCCAAATTGCGGTTTTGACGGAAGAGATCAATAATTTGAACCAGCATCTCCGCATCCACAAAAAAGACCATCATTCAAGACGGGGATTAATGAAAATGGTTGGACGCCGCCGGAATTTATTGACTTATCTGCGCAACAAAGATGTGCAGCGTTATCGGGAATTAATCGACAGACTGGGCCTGCGTCGATAAAATCGTACGGAGTCAGCTTAAAAAGCGGGATAATCTCCCGCTTTTTTGTTAGGATAAAAAAGAGAAGATGATTATACTTGGATGCTGCAAATAACAGATATGCCGTGTAAATCATGTACAGGTTCCGGCATATACAAACTGAACATTGGACATGGATATGACAATGGTCATATTTTTGTCGAATGTTCAGTTATATGCACACCAGGTACGTTCATTCTTTCTCTTCAACAAAAATTTTTACTTATTTTATGAAAGAGAGGCGTTTATAAGTATGGGCCATGAAAAGAAAGTATTTACGATAGATTGGGCCGGCCGAAAACTGACTGTTGAAGTCGGCCAATTGGCCAAACAAGCAAATGGTGCGGTTTTAGTCCGGTATGGGGACACAGCGGTTTTAAGCACCGCCACAGCTTCAAAGGAGGCAAAATCGGTTGATTTTTTTCCTTTGACAGTCAATTATGAAGAGCGGCTGTACGCTGTTGGAAAAATTCCGGGAGGATTCATTAAACGTGAAGGGCGCCCAAGCGAAAAAGCGATTTTGGCGAGCCGCTTGATCGACCGGCCAATACGGCCGCTCTTTCCGGAAGGTTTCCGGAATGAAGTCCAGGTTGTCAGCATCGTCATGAGTGTTGACCAAAACTGCTCATCCGAAATGGCAGCCATGTTTGGGTCATCCCTGGCACTTTCCATATCGGACATCCCGTTTGAAGGACCAATCGCGGGAGTCGTTGTTGGACGGGTCGACGGTAAGTTTGTCATTAATCCAACGGTGGATCAAATGGAGCAAAGTGATATTGACTTGGCCGTCGCCGGAACGAAAGACGCCGTCAATATGGTGGAAGCCAGTGCGGACGAGGTTCCCGAAGAAACGATGCTTGAAGCCATCATGTTTGGCCATGAAGAAATAAAACGCCTGATTGCCTTTCAGGAGAAAGTCGTTCAGGAGGTTGGGAAAGCAAAAAGGGAAATTGAACTTTTTGAAGTGGACCAGGCCTTGGATGCAGAAGTCCGTTCCATGTGCGAACAATCAATGATTGCCGCCATTCAGGTTGGAGAAAAACACGCGCGGGAAGATGCCATCCAGGCCGTAAAGGATGAAGTATTAGCTGATTTTACGCAGCGGGAAACGACTGACGAAGATACATTAAAGCAAGTAAATCAAATTTTGGATCATCTTGTAAAAGAAGAAGTGCGCCGGCTTATTACAGTTGAAAAACTTCGTCCCGACGGAAGAAAGCCGGATGAAATCAGGCCGCTTCAGTCCGAGGTTCGCATTTTGGCAAGAACCCACGGTTCCGGGCTGTTTACGAGGGGCCAAACGCAGGCTTTGAGCATATGTACCCTGGGAGCCCTGGGGGATGTTCAAATATTGGATGGACTTGGAATTGAAGAATCCAAGAGGTTTATGCATCACTACAATTTCCCTCACTTCAGCGTAGGTGAAACCGGGCCGATTCGCGGACCCGGAAGAAGGGAAATTGGCCACGGGGCGCTTGGAGAACGGGCATTGGAGCCAGTCATTCCGAGTGAAGATGAATTTCCATATACGATACGCCTTGTATCGGAGGTTCTCGAGTCCAATGGATCCACTTCCCAGGCTAGCATTTGCGCCAGCACGTTGGCGATGATGGATGCAGGTGTTCCCATCAAGGCGCCTGTTGCCGGTATTGCCATGGGGCTTGTCAAATCCGGAGATCATTATACAATTCTTACCGACATTCAAGGAATGGAAGACCACCTGGGCGATATGGACTTTAAAGTGGCCGGAACGAAAAACGGTGTAACGGCATTGCAAATGGATATTAAAATAGCAGGACTGTCCAGGGAGATTCTGGAAGAAGCCCTGCTGCAGGCGAAATCAGGACGCATGGTCATTCTCGAGTCAATGATGGCAGCGATCTCCGAGCCGCGCAAAGAGTTGTCGCCATATGCACCGAAAATCGCCACACTCCATATTAATCCCGATAAAATCAGGGATGTGATCGGTCCAAGCGGAAAACAAATTAACAAAATCATTGAAGAAACGGGAGTCAAAATTGATATAGAGCAAGACGGAACCGTGTTTATCGCTTCTGCCGACGAGGCCATGAACAAGAAGGCGAAAAAGATCATCGAAGATCTTGTCCGGGAGGTTGCAGTCGGACAAGTGTATTTGGGAAAAGTAAAACGGATTGAAAAATTTGGCGCATTTCTTGAGCTATTCCCGGGAAAAGACGGCCTTGTCCATATTTCCCAGCTCGCGGAAGAAAGGGTCAACAAAGTGGAGGATGTTGTATCCATTGGTGATGAACTGCTTGTAAAAGTGATTGAGATCGATCATCAAGGCCGGATTAATCTGTCACGCAAGGCGATTTTAAAAGAACAAAAAGAAAAACAGCCAAAAGAATAATGTTTTTTCAAGCCAGGTACTTTGCCTGGCTTTTTTTGAGGTTAAAGGTATAAAATTTGCCCAGGTTATCCCCTGGAAAGGACATATCTGTGTCCAGCTCCGACGCACAGGACGTGCTAGTGCAGGCGAAGCGACAGGACGTCGCAGCTTGAGCCTGCCGACGCACAGGACGTGCTAGTGCAGGCGAAGCGACAGGAGGTCACAGCCTGAGCCTGCGTTCCTCGCCGTGCTTCCTTTATCTCATTGCGGAGTGCTCCACTTCGGGCGCTTGCGCTTTTCTTATTTTGTTCCCAAAGGTCGTATGATTTTTCCGAGGTATATGAAAAATCCGTGGTTTCTGATCGTATTTTTACAGAACCAGTCCGTGTTGGTTCCATATCATCCCAACTGGTCTACCTTGTCTCACTTCTTCATAAAATTATGTTGAAGGAGGCAAAATGTCGAGATGAATACAAAAAACTTGCTTGGTTTCGGACTAGTTGCTATTCTAGCAATATTGACCGTATTTAATTCTTATACAACTGCCTATATACATCAATTAAAAAATGAAACGGCCGAAACATCATCCAAGGAAAACCACTTGCTGAAATCAATTGAAGCCGCCGCGAAAAAATATGACATGCCGCCGCAAGACGCACAAATTGACAGGGTGTGGAAGGCGATGCCAGGGTATAACGGAATACAAGTCGATATTGCAGCTTCCCATAAAAAGATGAAAGGGAGTTCTTACGATGAGCGAAAACTCGTTTTTAAACAAATTCCGCCCAAAGTTCATTTGGACGACCTGCCGCCTGCACCGATTTACCGCGGTCACCCCGACAAGCCGATGGTCGCATTTTTAATTAATGTAGCCTGGGGGAACGAATTTTTGCCTTCCATGCTGCAAACTTTGAAGAAGCACAATGTACAAGCAACATTCTTTTTGGAAGGCCGTTGGGTAAAAGAAAATCCCGATCTGGCAAAAATGATTGCTGCAGCCGGCCACGAAATTGGCAACCATTCGTACAGCCATCCCAGGATGGAATCGCTTGGAGTAGCGGAAGCGAGAGATGAAATCGTAAAAGCCAATGAAGTCATTGAAGCCACAACAGGAAAAAAACCGGTTTGGTTCGGTCCGCCAAGCGGAGGATTTCGGGAAGAAACTATTGAAATCGCCCACGGGCTGAACATGAAGACTGTGCTATGGACGGTAGACACCATTGATTGGCAAAAACCGCCCCCTGGTACGATTATGAAGCGGGTTATGTCGAAAATTCATCCTGGTGCAATGGTATTAATGCACCCGACCGATCCAACTGACCAAGCTCTCGAACCATTAATCATTCAAATCAAAAGCAAACATTTAAGGATCGGGACAGTGAGTAAATTAATGGATGAAGAGCATATTATAAAAATTCAAACTTCGCAATAGATTTTTCACACCACGAACAGGAGGAAGTGCAGTGATAACGAAATATACTTGCCAAAATGGAGTAAGGGTTGTACTAGAGAAAATGTCCACTGTTCGCTCCGTAGCTATCGGCATTTGGGTGGGAATCGGTTCCCGTGATGAACGGACGGATAACAATGGAATTTCCCATTTTTTGGAGCACATGTTTTTCAAAGGGACGACTACCCGAAACGCAAAAGAATTAGCCGAAGCATTTGATTCCATTGGCGGCCAGGTAAATGCCTTTACATCCAAAGAATATACTTGCTATTATGCGAAGGTGCTGGACAACCATGCAAAATATGCTTTGGAAACATTATCGGACATGTTTTTCAACTCAACCTTTGCTGAGGATGAACTGAATAAAGAAAAAAACGTTGTCCGGGAAGAAATAAAGATGTATGAAGATACACCTGATGATATCGTCCATGACTTATTGAGCAAAGCTGCTTATGATACACACCCGCTCGGGTTTCCGATTTTGGGAACGGAACAATCGCTCGCTACTTTTACAAGTAATTTGCTCAACTCATACGTCGAAGAGAAATATATTCCCGAAAATATCGTCGTATCCGTGGCGGGAAATGTGGATGAACCATTTATTTATGAAATCGAGCGCTTATTTGGAAACTTTGAAAGGAAAGGGAAAGCGGCCCGTGAAACGAAGCCTGTTTTTCAAACAAACAGAGCTGTCAAGCAAAAAGAAACGGAGCAGGCCCATCTTTGCATCGGGTTTGAAGGTTTGCCCATCGGACATCCGGATATTTACAAGCTGATCGTGATGAACAATATTTTCGGCGGAAGTATGTCTTCCAGGCTTTTTCAGGAAGTTCGGGAAGAAAGAGGGCTTGCCTATTCGGTATTTTCCTACCATTCTTCATTCAAGGACAGCGGACTCGTGACGATTTACGGTGGAACAGGGTCAAATCAGGCGGATGAATTGTTTGAAACCATTCAAAAAACACTCAGTACCATAAAGTCAACAGGCGTTTCGGAAAAAGAGCTGAACAATAGCAAAGAGCAGCTTAAGGGAAACTTAATGCTTGGATTGGAAAGCACGAACAGCCGGATGAGCCGCAACGGAAAAAATGAACTATTATTGAAAAAGCATCGCTCACTTGATGAAATTATTGATGAAATTGATCAAGTGACAGTAAGCTGTGTAAATGAGATGGCTGAAAAAATTTTTACCGACCAATACACTTTGGCGTTGATTAGCCCCGAAAAACAACTGACGCTTGCGGCTAACTAATATCCCCACATTCGTGTAGGAGCCACTTTATAATTCTAAATGAGTGGAACGGGCTATATATTGTAATAACGTTGAGCAATTGGGGGTGGTGGAAAGATGCGGTTAAGCGAACTGGGCGGGAAGGAAATTGTCGACTTTAAAAAAGCGGAACGATTGGGAGTGCTGGGCCAAACTGATCTGGAAATCAACAGCGGCACCGGTGAAATTAATAGCTTAATCATTCCGACGGGAAAATGGATGAGAAAATCGGGGGGCGAAATCAGGGTTCCCTGGAGAAACATACGGACAATCGGAACAGATATGATCATTTTGGAAGTTCCGGAACCTTAACGGATATATATATAGTGCCGGGTCTCTTTCTATTACAGAAGGAGTTCACCGGCATTTTTCTATTGAAGGACATCTTACCCAAATATATAAGCACAGGCGGGATGCCAGGCACTCATGCTCAGGTAAAACATACAATATGGAAGCGGAGGGATTCACCATGGACAGAGAAGATGATGGAAACTTAATGTTGACTGATATGCAAATCGTCATCATGGGGGGAGATGCGCGGCAGCTTGAAATTATCAAAAAACTTACCGAGCTGGACGCTAAAGTGTACCTGGTGGGATTTGAGCAATTGGATCAGCCCTTTACGGGTGCAGTAAAAGAAAAATTGCATGACATTCATTTTTCGGAAATGGATGCCATCGTATTGCCCGTCCCGGGAACAAACCTGGACGGTGAAATCGAAACGATTTTTTCAAACGAAAAAGTTGTCCTCACCGAGCAAGTATTGCGCCATACTCCTTCCCGCTGCACCGTTTATTCGGGGATCAGCAACAATTATTTAAACCAAATTACCAAAAATGCTGACAGAAAGCTTGTCAATTTATTTGAACGGGATGATGTGGCCATCTATAACTCCATTCCAACCGTAGAGGGAACGATTATGATGGCAATCCAAAACACGGAGATTACGATCCATGGCTCTTCGGTGGCCGTGTTGGGACTGGGGAGGGTCGGCATGAGTGTTGCCAGGGCGTTTTCTTTGCTCGGTGCAAAGGTCAAGGTAGGGGCCAGAAAAACAGCCGATCTCGCAAGGGCGACAGAAATGGGATTGGATTCATTCCATTTAAATGAATTAAGGAATGAAGTGAAGAATATTGACATTTGCATTAACACAATCCCCCACCTTGTCGTCAATGCTGCAGTTATTGCGCAAATGCCTTCACACACGCTCATTATTGATTTGGCATCAAAACCCGGAGGCACAGATTTCAGGTATGCGGAAAAACGGGGCATCAAAGCGTTGCTCGCACCCAGCCTCCCCGGGATTGTTGCGCCAAAAACTGCCGGCAATATATTGGCGAATGTTCTTTCGAAATTATTGGCCGAGGACTTAAAAAACCGAAAGGAGACGTGACAATGAGTTTGAAGGGAAAGCGCATTGGTTTTGGATTGACCGGCTCTCACTGTACGTATGATGCGGTACTGCCGCAAATAGAAAAGCTCGTTCAATTGGGCGCGGAAGTCATTCCGGTCATAACATACACGGTTAAAAACACCGATACGAAATTCGGAGAGGGGGAGGACTGGGTTGCCAAAATTGAAAGCCTGGCCGGCCGCAAAGTGATTAACACTATCGTTGATGCGGAACCGCTCGGTCCGAAAATGCCCCTTGACTGCATGGTAATTGCTCCACTGACAGGGAATTCACTGAGCAAATTTGCCAATGCTTTAACCGATTCCCCCGTACTCATGGCCGCCAAAGCAACCCTGCGAAACCGGCGACCGGTTGTATTGGGCATTTCGACCAATGATGCTTTGGGATTAAATGGTGTCAATTTAATGAGGCTGATGGCCGCCAAACACATTTATTTTATACCGTACGGACAAGATAATCCGGAAAAAAAGCCGACATCGATGGTAGCACGCATGGAGATGCTTCCGGAAACCGTGGAAGCGGCGATTGAAGGGCATCAGATTCAGCCGGTCATTATTGAACGTTTTCGTGACGGTGATTAAATGGATAGGGAAAAAGAGATGAAAAACGCCCACTCTCTTTCCCTTATTCGTTCAAGTTCCGTTGCAACTTTTCCATAAAACATTATTAAAAGCTTTTAAAAGTGTGGTAAAATGATAATTATTGAATAAATCCTTGTAAACAAAGTCTTTGAGAAAAGTTGTTGGGATTGGGAGGAGAGTTTTTACATGTCAAATTGTGCAGGCTATCATGTCGCTGTCATGGGTGCGACAGGAGCGGTTGGTCAACAAATTATCCAAACTCTTGAAAAAAGGAACTTTCCTATTCGCAAATTAACTTTGCTTTCCTCGGCGCGTTCGGCAGGCAAGCAAGTTTCATTTAAAGGGGAAACCATCACTGTGGCAGAAGCGGTTCCCGAATCATTTGAAGGGGTGGATATTGCTTTGTTCAGCGCAGGCGGCAGCGTCTCGCAAAAATTTGCCAAAGAAGCCGTAAAACGGGGAGCGGTCGTGATTGACAATACAAGCGCGTTCCGCATGGATCCGGAAGTGCCTCTCGTTGTACCGGAAGTAAACGAAGCAGCATTGAATAACCACCAGGGGATCATTGCAAACCCCAACTGCTCCACGATTCAAATGGTTGCAGCCCTTGAGCCGATCAGAAAAGCGTTTGGCTTAAAGAAAGTGATTGTATCTACGTACCAGGCTGTATCCGGAGCAGGAGCAGCCGCAATCAGGGAATTGAATCAACAATCCAAAGCGATTCTTGATGAAGAGAATTTCAAACCGCAAATTTTGCCGGTTGGGAACGAAGAAAAGCATTATCAAATCGCCTTTAACGTCATCCCGCAAATTGACAGGTTTACAGACAACGGCTATACGTTTGAAGAAATGAAAATGATCAATGAAACGAAAAAAATTATGGGCATGCCCGACTTGAAAGTGGCGGCTACATGTGTCCGTCTTCCTGTTGAAACCGGGCATTCCGAGTCTGTTTATATTGAAGTAGGACAAAATGGTGTAACTGACGATGATATAAAAGCGGTCCTTCAAGATGCTCCGGGGATCACTGTTCAAGATGACCCGAAAGAACAATTATATCCAATGCCGGCGACGGCAGCCGGCAAAGACGATGTCTTCGTCGGAAGAATTCGCCGGGATCTTGATGAAAAAAATGGTTTCCATATGTGGATCGTTTCTGATAATCTACTAAAAGGAGCTGCTCTAAACACGGTGCAGATTGCGGAAAGCCTGGTCAAATTGGGTTTAGTCAACGCTCCACAGCATAGTTTATAATCGGGGTGTTATCATGAAGGTAATTATCCAAAAGTTTGGCGGTACATCTGTCAGAAATAGTGAAACGCGTGAACATGCAAAAAAACATATCATAAACGCCATCAATAATGGATATAAGGTGGTTGTTGTCGTATCCGCAATGGGCCGCAAGGGAGATCCATATGCGACGGATACATTGCTCGACCTGATTGGAGGCAAGAAAACTATGCTGTCCAACAGAGAGCAAGATATGCTCATGTCATGCGGGGAAACCATTTCCAGCGTCGTTTTTACGCATATGCTGAAGAAAAACGGCGTTCGGGCTGCCGCTTTTTCCGGTGCGCAGGCCGGGTTTGTTACAAACCGTGACTATACAAATGCCAAAATAATAAAAATGAAGTGCGATCGCCTGATCGAGGAATTAAAAGCCAATGATGCGGTTGTCGTCGCCGGCTTCCAAGGCGCAGCCGAAAACGGGGATATCACCACGATTGGCCGCGGAGGCAGCGACACGTCTGCCGCAGCCCTTGGGGCAGCGCTTCATGCCGAATACATTGATATCTTTACAGATGTAGAGGGAATGATGACAGCAGATCCGAGGATCGTCAAAACAGCCCGTCCGCTTCCGGTTGTCACTTACAACGAAGTATGCAACATGGCCTACCAAGGGGCGAAAGTCATTCACCCGCGTGCTGTTGAAATTGCCATGCAGGCCAAAATACCTTTGCGGATCCGTTCAACCTATTCGGAGTCTCCAGGCACGCTTGTTACAACGCTAGACCGGAAAAACAACATGCCTGATGTCCGTGAACAGCTCGTGACCGGTATTGCCCATGTCGAAAATATATCCCAGATTAAGGTAATTGCCAAAAAAGGGCAATATCATTTTCAATCTGAAGTTTTCAAAGCAATGGCCAATGAAAATATCAGCGTCGATTTTATTAATATTTCACCGAACGATGTGGTTTACACCGTACCGGAGCATACAATTGACCGTGCCGTGAAAGTGCTGAATCAACATGGATACGAACCATTTGTTGAACGTCATTGTGCCAAAGTTTCGGTTGTTGGAGCAGGAATCACCGGCGTTCCGGGAGTTACGGCAAAAATTGTGACCGCATTGGCTGAGAGAGAAATTCGCATTCTTCAAACTGCTGATAGCCATACGACCATTTGGGTCCTTGTCGAGGGAAAAGATTTGGCGAATGCCGTCAATGCTTTACATGATGTGTTTGAACTGCAAAAAGAAAAAATAGAATATGTGTAAGGTTGAGGTGTAAAAACAATGGCTCGATTTGGCAGAGTTTCAACAGCGATGGTAACCCCATTTGACAACAAAGGCAATATAGATTTCAAGAAAACAATCAAGCTTGTCGACCACCTGATCAACAACGGAACGGACTCCCTGGTTGTAGCGGGGACGACAGGGGAATCCCCGACGCTGACAACGGAAGAAAAGCTCGCCCTTTTTGACCATACTGTACGTGCTGCTGATGGCCGGATCCCTGTCATTGCAGGTACGGGCGGAAATAATACGTATCAGTCAATCGAACTTACGAAGCGTGCGGAAGAAATGGGCGTCGATGCCATCATGCTGGTAGCCCCGTATTATAATAAGCCGAACCAGGCCGGATTATATGAGCATTTTGCCGCGATTGCGAAGGCGACGTCACTGCCTGTCATGTTATACAACATTCCGGGAAGATCAGCCGTCAATATTCATCCCGAAACAATCATTGAATTGTCAAAAATAGACAACATTGTGGCTGTTAAGGAAGCAAGCGGAGATCTGGATGCGATGACAAAAATTATTGCCGAAACGGATGACGACTTTTTACTGTACAGCGGGGACGACGCTTTTACACTGCCTGTGTTATCGATTGGCGGTATTGGCGTTGTATCGGTGGCTGCTCATGTCATCGGGAATGAAATACAGGAAATGGTCCGGTACTTTTTAAATGGGGACCATGCAAATGCCGCACTTCTTCACCAGCGGTTGCTGCCGCTAATGCGGGGCCTGTTTCATGCGCCCAGTCCAACCCCGGTTAAAACCGCTTTGCAGCTATCCGGATTTGATGCGGGGTCCGTCCGTCTTCCGCTCGTCCCGCTTACGGAGGAAGAACGATTGAATTTGCAGGCGCTGTTGAAAGCAGTAAAAGTAAACAAAAGTTAATCCCCCATAAAAGGGGGATTTTTATATAGTTGGGAAAGCCTGAATTGGATCTTTCGCAATTTAGGCCAATTCCGGCTTCCGGCTTCTGATTATTGTTCATCTTTATCCGGTTTAAGAGTCGGGTCCTCCTGATCCAGTTTCTTCTGCGTGATATCTGCTGTAGGAATGATGATGTTGATTGTTGTTCCTTTGTTCAGTTCGCTGTCAATTTTGATCGTTCCGCCATGATTTTTAATGATCCGGTTGCAAATCATCAGGCCAAGGCCTGTTCCTTTTTCCTTTGTACTGTAAAAAGGTTCTCCCAAATTGGGGATTCTTTCCTTCGGAATGCCCACTCCCGTATCTTTCACCCTTGTTAATATTTTATTGTAACTCAAATTTTGTGCCGTAACAAAAATTTTCCCGCCTGTCTTTGGCATTGCCTCGATCGCATTTTTGATAATATTGATATATACTTGCTTCAGTTTATCCGGTTCACCCTGTATCCATGGATTTGAAAGTTCAAAGCTCGGTATGATTTCCACGTTATGGAGGATGGCTTCCGATTTAAACAGATCAATCGTGCTTGAAAGCAGTTGGCTTATATCAAGGTTCTCCAATCGGGAAGGCTGGGGTTTGGCCAAGATGAGCAAATCACTGACGATATCTTCTATCCGCTCTAATTCATCCAAAACAACATCCAGGTAATCGTTATCTTCTTCTTGGCTCAATAATTGAGCAAATCCTTTTATGACGGTAAGCGGATTTCGGATTTCATGGGCTATTCCGGCTGCAAGCTGGCCTACAACCGAAAGTTTTTCAGTCCTCTGCATGATTTCTTCTGCCTTTTTTTGTTCCGTCATGTCACGTATTAAAATTTGATAGGAATGATGTTCCTTAAATTTTGTAGGAATTAATTTGACTTGGACATGTTTCAATTGCTGATCATGGCGGGAGATTTTTATCTCAAACGTATCCCCCGAATCCGTTTTCAGCAATTGTTTTTGAAAAATTGAATACGATTCTTTCGGGAGAAAGTCAAATACGGACTTTCCGATCAGCTCCTCTTTTCCGGTTACACCAAACAATTTTTTCCCTGTATCATTAATGTAAATGATTTGTCCGCGCTTTGTAATAATGCCAACTGTATCTTGAAAATTTTCTACGAGAAGGCGATAAGTTTCTTTATTTTCCTCCAATTGGTCCTTTGCGGCTATTTGACATGTGACATCCCTGGAAATACAAGATATCTGCTTTGGTTTATCCCCATCAAGAAAGGGAATGATCGCTGTTTCCAGCCATATATAATCCCCTTCTTTTTTCCGAAAGCGATAATAAATTTTTTTATGTATATTATTTGCAAAAGAGTTTTCCACTTTGTATTTGTCCGCAGGATGCGTCAATTCAAAAAGCGGAACATTGAATAACTCCTCCTGTTTATAGCCAAGCAGGGAAACGGAGGTCGGTGACACGTATGTAAAAGAGCCATCCAAAGAATGGCGGGAAAACAGGATATCCGAATATTGGATAAAAGAACGGTACATTTCAAGTTCATGGAAAAGAGTGTCCTTGTACATCATGACCCCCCTTAAAAACATTTTAATAAAATTGTATCATAGACTGTCCATATTTGCTTGTTGGAGGACACTGACAAAATGTTCCCCCTTTGATAACGGTTGAAGATGGAAATGCCATTCAAGTATAATAAAACATAACTGATTTTATTTGATCGGGAATTAACATATGGGAGGAAGAAATATATTGACTAAAATAAAAAACGAAAGTATTAAAATTATCCCGCTTGGAGGTGTAGGCGAGATCGGGAAAAACATGTATGTCGTCGAGGTGGATACGGAAATTTTCGTTATCGATGCCGGCCTCATGTTTCCGGAAAACGAAATGCTCGGCATCGATATTGTCATTCCAGAGACGACATGGCTGGAAGAACAAAAAGAGCGGATTAAAGGAATATTTTTAACGCACGGCCATGAAGACGCCATCGGGGCGCTTCCATATATAATCCAAAAAATCAATGTTCCCGTATTTGGAACGAAATTGACGATTGCGCTTGCGAAGGAAAAAATGAGGGAATTCGGCATTAAATCGGGCGCCAGGTTCCATACGATAAAGTCCGGCTCCAGGCTGAAATTTGACCGGGCGGTTATTACATTTTTTCACACGACACACAGCATTCCGGATTCTGTAGGCATTTGCATTCACACATCGGAAGGCAAAATTGTCCATACGGGTGACTTTAAATTTGACCAGGCAGCAACTGGCCTTTACAGATCGGAAATCGGAAAAATGGCCAGTATTGGGGAGTCCGGGGTGTTGTGTCTTTTATCAGACAGCACGGAAGCGGAAAACCCCGGCTTTACGACGTCAGAGGCAGTTACCGAAAGAGAGTTGTCGGCCATTTTCCATTCGGCTGCCGGAAGAATCATTGTCGCTTGTTTCGCATCGAATTTTATCC
Organism: Siminovitchia jepli; assembly: GCF_047228825.1. Lineage (NCBI taxonomy): Bacteria > Bacillati > Bacillota > Bacilli > Caryophanales > Bacillaceae > Siminovitchia > Siminovitchia jepli. The sequence goes on along the minus strand of NZ_JBFEGN010000001.1, from coordinate 114,251 downwards.
GGATCCAGCAGGCGCTTGATGCAGCTTTTGAAAATGGACGGAAAGTGGCAATTGTAGGCAAGAGCATTGAACGCAGTTTTGAAATAGCGCTCAAATTAAACTATTTATCCCTTGCCAGCGCTGATTTAATTATTCCGATCAACGATATTGGCAAACATGATGACAATGAAATCGTCATTATATCAACCGGAACGATGGGAGAACCGTTTGAAGCACTTCAAAAAATGGCAAGACAAAATCATAACCATGTAAACATTAAAAAGGGTGACACCGTATTAATTACGGCAACCCCATCGCCTGGACTGGAGACATTTATGTTCAGGACGATCGACCTTCTTTACCGTGCGGGTGCTGTCGTCAATGCGCCATATCGAAAAATACACGTCTCGGGCCATGGCAGCCAGGAAGATTTAAAATTGATGCTCAATTTGATGAAGCCCAAGTATTTTATCCCGATTCAAGGAGAATACCGCATGCTTTTTTCTCATGCGAAGCTCGCGGAAGAAACGGGCTTGCCCAGGGACCACATATTTATACCGGCCAACGGGGAAGTCATTGAATACAAAGACGGGATAATGGGGCCGGGTGGCAGAGTCGCTGCCGGAAATGTGCTCATTGACGGCATTGGCGTAGGGGATGTCGGAAACATTGTGCTTCGCGACCGGAAATTGTTATCCCAGGACGGGATTTTTACGGTCGTTGTCACTTTGGACAAGAAACATAAACGAATAGCATCGGGACCGGAAATTATTTCACGCGGATTCGTATATGTCAGGGAATCTGAAACATTAATCGAAGAATCGACAAAGATCGTGCGAAAAATCGTTGAACAGGCGGTCGCAGAAGGTTCTTTCGACTGGGCGGGCATCAAGCAGGAAATCCGGGACAGGTTAAATCAATATCTGTTTGATCAAACAAAAAGAAGGCCGATGATCCTGCCGATTATAATGGAAATATAGCCATCAAGAAAAAACGCTAAGGCGTTTTTTTGGGAAGTCAGGGGTCGGAAGCGGGATGGATTGTTCTAAATTTGCGAAAGAACAAATTTATGCTCCTTTAAAAGCGTGCAAGAATGTATTCTTGGCGCTTTTCTTTCTGAATGGAAAAGCGTAAGCGGGTAAATAATAACATGGAATTCTTTACTTCAGGAGGGCACCATGAATAATGTCAATCATCCCGATTACGGGTTTGAAGCACCGAATGAAACGCCCGAAAACAAGCCGGCAGGCATCGTAGAAAAAATACAGCAGCTCGGACAAACGAACATTCCGCAAATGCCCCAGGATACGAATATTCATTGCTTGACAATCATCGGCCAAATCGAGGGGCATATGCAGTTGCCTCCCCAAAACAAAACAACAAAATATGAACATATTATCCCCCAACTGGCAGCGATTGAACAAAATCCAAATATTAAAGGATTGCTTGTCGTATTAAATACGGTAGGCGGTGATGTGGAGGCGGGGCTGGCCATATCAGAAATGCTCTCAACATTAACAAAGCCGTCTGTTTCCATTGTGCTCGGAGGCGGACACTCGATTGGCGTGCCCATAGCCGTTTCCTGCTCCTATTCCTTCATTGCCGAGACAGCCACGATGACAATACACCCAATCAGGTTGACAGGGCTTGTCATTGGCGTTCCCCAGTCTTTTGAGTATATGGATAAAATGCAAGAGCGCGTCGTAAAATTTGTCACAAGACATTCCAATATTTCTGAAGAAACATTCAAGGACCTCATGTTTGCGAGAGGTAATTTAACGAGGGATATTGGAACGAATATTATCGGGAATGAAGCTGTCAAATACGGCTTAATTGATGAAGTGGGCGGCATCGGGAAAGCGATGAAAAAATTGAACGAGCTGATCGAATTAAATGAACAGGCCAAAAATGAAGAAGAAGGAGGGATGATCCAATGATCATCCATTCAATCGTTCCGCATGAACTCATTTTCCCCGTCAATGAAGAAGATTTCTCCAGCCAAAAACAGTGTTTGTGGAACGGAATCCCCCTAATTGTCCAACAGGAAGGGGATCAATACAAAGTGGTCCGGATCATGAGCAGCAATTTGGGTGACTTTTTACGTTCGGAAATCCAGCCCGGCTCCTACGTAACAATCGACCGGATGTAATGGAGTTCCGGGAATTTATTTATACCTGCTCAGGATCGGCTTCTTCAGTCATCCAAATCTATGATATAATGGAAAGAAAATGCAGCCTCTGTCCCCTGGCTGCTTTCTCTTTATTTAAAAAGATCGCAAGGTGAATATTATGGCAAAACGAAAAAGAAGAAGTAAAAAAGCGAATAAACTGAAACGAATCCTGCAATTTGAGCTGGCCGGCATCGCCCTGTTTGCGCTAAGCTTCATTTCCATCGTAAAATTGGGGGCGGTTGGGCGCGGAATACACAACTTTTTTTACTTTTTCCTTGGTGAATGGTATATGGCAGGACTGCTTGGCGTACTGTATATGGCCGCCTATTTTGTGGTTAAAAGGGAATGGCCGGTCTTTTTTAGGGGAAGGCTGGTTGGCTTATACTGTATATTGTCAAGCGTGCTTTTGTTTTCCCACATCAGGCTGTTCGGGTTTATGTCCGAAAAAGGGATGCTGGCCAACTCCAGCGTCATTAAAAATACATATTCACTGTTCATGCAAATCATCCAGCATGAAACATCGACAAATGATCTTGGCGGCGGCATGATCGGTGCCGTTTTGTTTTCGGGATGTTATTTGCTGTTTGATACAACCGGCACGAAAATCATCAGTTTCTTTCTTATCTTGGCCGGAATTTTGCTCCTTACGGGCAAATCGATGGGAGAAAGCATCGAAAAAGCGGGCCGGAAGGGAATATCCTTCTTAAAGAAACAATGGGCCGCTTTTAAGACAGACCTAAAAGAATGGAGGGCGGAAAAGGCTGAAAGAAGGGCTGCAAAAGAAGAAAAAAAGCAAAATGAAGCCATGCGGCAAAATGAACATATTGCCAAAAACAGCGAATCGTTATCAGCCGGAGAAGAATCAGAGCCGATTATATCCAGTTTTACTGAACGTGATCCAATGGCGGATGAAACGCTTCCAGCCCAGGATAACGAAAAGGGGACTGAGCCCGGGCAGGACAAGCAAGAGGATGACATATCGCCGCCCCTTGCTTTTACCGAGATGGAAAATAAAGATTACAAGCTTCCGCCGTATTCCCTGCTTGTCAGGCCCAAAGCGGCAGACCAAAGAAGTGAATATCAATTGATCCATTCAAATGCGGCGAAACTTGAGAAAACATTCCAAAGCTTTGGGGTAAAAGCCCGTGTCACACAAGTTCATTTGGGGCCCGCTGTAACCAAGTATGAAGTTCACCCCGATGCAGGGGTAAAAGTGAGCCGGATCGTAAGCCTCAGTGACGATCTTGCGCTTGCACTGGCAGCAAAAGACATCCGGATTGAAGCGCCCATTCCGGGAAAATCGGCCATCGGCATTGAAGTCCCGAATTCGGAAATAGCCGTTGTATCATTGAGAGAAGTGCTGGAATCAAAAAAACATCAAAAACCCGAAGCAAAGCTGCAAATCGGGCTGGGTCGGGACATTACGGGGGAGGCGGTTGTCGCCGAATTGAATAAAATGCCCCATCTCCTTGTCGCAGGAGCAACAGGAAGCGGAAAAAGCGTTTGCATCAACGGGATCATCACGAGCATTTTAATGAGGGCAAAGCCGCATGAAGTTAAAATGATGATGATTGACCCGAAAATGGTAGAATTGAATGTTTATAACGGGATTCCTCATTTGCTTGCTCCGGTTGTTACGGATGCCCGGAAAGCTTCGCAGGCACTGAAAAAAGTGGTCAGCGAAATGGAGAGGCGCTATGAATTGTTTTCCCATACGGGTACAAGAAACATTGAAGGCTATAATGATTTTGTCACCCGCATGAATGTGGAAACTGAAGACAAGCAGCCGCTTTTGCCATACATTGTCGTCATTGTCGACGAATTGGCGGATCTCATGATGGTTGCTTCAAATGATGTGGAAGATTCCATTACAAGACTTGCCCAAATGGCCCGTGCAGCAGGAATCCACTTAATTATTGCTACCCAGCGTCCATCCGTAGACGTTATTACAGGTGTCATTAAGGCCAATATTCCATCACGCATTGCATTTGCAGTCTCCTCCCAAACGGATTCAAGGACGATTTTGGATACAGGAGGGGCCGAAAAGCTGCTTGGCAGGGGGGACATGCTGTTCTTGCCTGTCGGTGCATCCAAGCCCGTTCGTGTCCAGGGTGCTTTTTTATCCGACAACGAGGTCGAGAATATCGTCAATTTTGTCATTTCACAGCAAAAAGCGCAATATCAGGAAGAGATGATTCCGGACGATATCCCCGAAACATCGGCGGAAGTGGAGGACGAGCTGTACGAAGAAGCCGTCCAATTGATTGCAGAGATGCAGACAGCCTCAGTTTCCATGCTCCAGCGCCGATTCCGGATCGGCTATACACGCGCTGCCAGGCTGATTGATGAAATGGAGGCCAGGGGAGTAGTGGGCCCATACGAAGGAAGCAAACCGCGAACAGTATTAATTCCAAAACATGCCGAGGAACAAACGTCTTAAAAGTTCCATACTGTATATACTGCCAGAATCCGGCATACGATATGCAAGAGAGATTATTTCATACACTCCCATTATTGATTGTAAAAAGGAGGCGTGGCGAATGGCGCTGCTCCATGAAGAAACAATAGAAAAAAATGGATATACCTTGCATTTGATTCGAACAGACAAATTTAAAACGAATACATTGATCTGGAAAATGAAAGCCCCTTTGGAGCAAGAAACAGTCACCTTCCGTGCGCTGTTGCCTCAAGTATTGCAAAGCGGGACTAAGAATCATCCAACTACATCCAGCTTGCGCTCCTATATGGATGACTTATACGGGGCAACGCTTCAAGTGGATTTAAGCAAAAAAGGGGAATATCATATTGTCACTTTTACCATTGAAATCGCGAATGAGACTTACTTGCAGGACAGCGAGCCGCTGCTGCAAAAAGCAGTGGAGCTGCTCAAGGAAGTATTATTAAATCCAAATGTAAATCAAAACGCTTTTGATCCGGAAACGATGGAAAAAGAAAAACGGAATTTAAAACAGCGGATCCGTTCCGTATACGACGATAAAATGCGATATGCAAGTGTACGCCTGACCGAGGAAATGTGCAAGGGCGAGCGTTATGCCCTTTTTGTCCAGGGAGAGGCCGATCGTGTAGATGAAATAACGGGAGAATCACTATATCAATACTATAAAAAAGCCCTTGCCGAAGACGAGCTTGATCTTTATGTCATCGGGGACATTGACCGCGGGGAAGCCGAAAAATATTGCGACACGTTAAGCTTTCAAAACCGGGAACCCAAAATCATTGAACCGGAACAGAAACAAACGGACAGAGACTTTAAGACGATTGTGGAAAGGCAGGATTTAAAGCAGGGGAAATTAAACATCGGGTATCGTACAAATATCCGTTATGGAGCCCCGGCCTATTTTCATTTGCAAATGTTCAATGGCATCTTTGGCGGTTTTCCTCATTCCAAACTGTTTATCAATGTCCGGGAAAAAGCAAATTTGGCCTATTATGCAGCAAGCAGGATTGAAAGCCATAAAGGATTGCTGATGGTTATGGCAGGAATAGATGAGAAAAATTACGAACGGGCCACAACGATTATCCATGAACAAATGACAGCCATGAAATCAGGTGATTTTTCCGATCAGGAATTGGAACAGACAAAAGCGGTTATCCAAAACCAATTCCTTGAAGCGATCGACACAGCGAGAGGATTGGTCGAAATCCTTTATCATAACGTTGTCGCCCGGACACATATCAAACCGGAAGACTGGATCGATGAAGTTGTCAAAACGACAAAAGAGGATATCATGGCGGCAGCCGAAAAAGTGGAATTGGACACCATATACTTTTTGACGGGCGGAAAGGGGGATAACCAATGAAGTCAATTGTTTTCAACCAGCTAAAGGAAACCATCCATTATGAAAAACTGGAAAACGGCCTGGATGTATATATATTGCCAAAGCCGGGCTTTAACAAAACGTTTGCCACATTCACGACAAAGTACGGTTCTGTTGACAACACCTTCGTTCCGCTCAACGGCCAAAAACTGCAATCTGTTCCGGACGGAATCGCCCATTTTTTGGAACACAAGATGTTTGAAAAACAAGACGGAGATGTCTTCCAATTGTTTAGCAAGCAGGGAGCATCCGCCAATGCATTTACGTCATTTACACGGACAGCGTATTTATTTTCCAGCACTTCAAATGTGAAACAAAACCTTGAAACACTTATCCATATGGTGCAGGAACCTTATTTTACAGAAAAAACGGTTGAAAAAGAAAAAGGCATCATCGGCCAGGAAATCACGATGTATGATGACAACCCCGATTGGCGTGTATATTTTGGCGTCATTGAAAACATGTACCGCAATCACCCTGTAAAAATCGATATTGCCGGCACGATCGAATCGATTGCCGACATTACGGCTGATCTTTTATACCTTTGTTACAATACGTTTTACCATCCGAGCAATATGCTGCTATTTATTACAGGGCCGGTTGATCCGGGGGAAGTCATGGATTTTGTCCGGGAGGACCAGGCCAAAAAACAATTTGAGAAAGCAAGCGGCATCACCCGCCATTTTGAAGATGAACCGGAGGCTGTTGCCAAAGAGAAACAGGTCTTGCAAATGGATGTCCAAACAGCTAAATGTCTTGTGGGCGTTAAAGCTGTTAAACCGGAAGAAACGGGCAAATCCATGCTGAAAAATGAAATCATTGTCAACCTAATACTGGATACGTTATTCAGCAAAAGTTCGAATCATTATGAGTCCCTTTATAAAGAAGGCCTCATAGATGAAACATTTCAATATGATTTTACACAGGAAGAAGGCTTTGGATTTGCGATCATTGGCGGGGATACAAGGGATCCGGACCGCCTGGCCGGGCGGCTGAAGGAAATGATGCTCCGCGATCCTTCCGGCTATTTGACGGAAGAGATGCTTGAAAGGGCCAAGAAGAAAAGGATCGGGGGATTTTTAAGATCTTTGAATTCACCGGAGTTTATTGCCAATCAGTTTACCCGATATGCTTTTAACGATATGAATTTATTTGATGTTCTTCCTGTCATTGAAAATCTTACTTATCAGGAGATGCAAACAACTGCGGAACAATTTTTTTCGGAAGACCGCATAACTGTTTGCCAAGTTGTACCAAAAGGAAGATAAGCCTGGCTTAAATCGCCAGGTTCTTTTATTGAAAGGGAAGATATTTATAATGTGTAAATATGTGTTGATTACCGGGGCAAGCGGAGGGATTGGAGCAGCAGCCGCAAAAATAATGGCCAAAGAAGGCTGGAATTTATATTTGCATTATCACCGCAATGAAGAAAAGATAATGGCCCTTATGGAGGAACTGTCCGATGATCGAGTTGAAGCCATACCCGTTCAAGCAAATCTGGAGGAGGCCGCCGGATGCCAAAAGCTGATTGACAATATTTTCCATATCAACGCCATCGTATATGCAAGCGGCAATGCACCTTTTGGTCTATTTACCGAATTGGATGACGATACGCTGGAGCGGGCCATCCAACTTCATGTAAAAAGTCCGATCATATTAATCAGAACCTTACTCCCAAAGTTAATGAAAAATGCTGCCTCGCATATCGTATTGATCAGCTCCATTTGGGGTCAGACAGGTGCCGCTTGCGAAGTTCTTTATTCAACTGTCAAAGGGGCACAAATTTCGTTTGTAAAGGCTTTGAGCAAGGAAGTGGCCGGAAGCGGCTTAAACGTAAATTGTATTGCACCCGGGGCTGTCAAAACCGATATGTTAAAGCGTTTTACCAATGACGAGCTGCAACAGCTTGAAGATGACATCCCGATGAGAAGGCTAGGCAGGCCGGAGGAGGTTGCAGATGCTGTATCTTTTTTATTATCAAGCAGCGCTTCATATATTACCGGGCAGGTCATTGCGGTAAATGGGGGCTGGTATACTTGATTTCTCCCGGTGATGAATGGGTGAATATTTTAAGAAAAGAGAGAAATAATAACAGCGTACGAATTTAGTGAAGGAGGCATTTGATCATGTCAGTACTTGAAAACTGGGAACAATGGAAAAATTTTCTCGGTGACCGTCTGGATCAAGCGCAGCAGCAAGGCATGTCGGACGAAGTCATTCACCAAATGGCCCACCAGGTTGGGGACTATTTGGCGCAACAGGTTGACCCTAAAAACGAACAGGAAAGAGTATTGGCCGATTTATGGTCTGTTGCATCTGAAGAAGAGCAGCAAGCCCTTGCACGAGTAATGGTTAAACTTGTAGATAATAACAGCACTCACTAATGAAGCGTAGAGAGGACATTTTCCTCTCTATTTTTTTCGTCATTTTTTTCTTTTATCTTTAATAAAAATCAGATATGATATAAGCTAGAATAAATGGTTGGCGCATTTTTCGTTTTAAGGAGCTGCAAACAGATGAACCGAAAAGATTGGTACTTGGAATATGAGATTACAATTGACCGGCCTGGCCTGTTGGGAGATATTTCATCACTTTTGGGGATGTTATCCATCAATATTATCAGCATTAACGGGATAGACAGCGCCCGGCGCGGGTTGCTGATCCGGGCGCAAAGCGAAGATCAAATTATCCGCCTTCAGTCCATATTGGAAACCGTCGAAACGATTAAAGTAAGAAAAATGAGGGAACCTAAGTTAAGAGATAAATTGGCTGTCCGGCACGGACGTTATATTCAAAGGGACCACGATGACAAGAAAACATTCCGTTTTGTCAGGGATGAGCTGGGGATTCTTGTTGATTTTATGGCCGAATTATTCAAAGAGGAAGGGCATAAATTAATTGGGATACGGGGGATGCCCAGAGTCGGTAAAACGGAATCTGTTGTGGCTGCCAGCGTTTGCGCAAACAAAAAGTGGCTTTTCGTATCATCCACGCTGTTAAAGCAGACGATCCGCAAAGAATTAATCAAAGATGAATATAATGCCGACAACATCTTTATCATTGACGGGATCGTTTCCAGAAGAAGGGCCGATGAGCGGCATTGGCAGCTTGTCAGGGAACTCATGCGCCTGCCTGCAGTCAAAGTGATCGAGCATCCGGATATTTTTGTGGAACATTCCGAGTATTCCATTGAAGATTTTGACTATATCATCGAGCTTCGCAACAACCCGGAAGAAGAGATTACATATGAAGCCGTGGATAAGCACAACTTATTTCATGGTCAAGGATTGGATGGGTTTGGCGGATTTGATTTTTAGGATTGGTGGTGTTTGCTTTGACTGAATTAGGGAGCCGTTTGAGAGCGGCTCGCGAGGAAAAGGGAATCAGTTTGGAACAACTTCAATCGATGACGAAAATCCAAAAAAAATATTTAATTGGGATTGAAGAAGGCAATTATGATTTGATGCCCGGAAAATTTTATGCAAGGGCATTTATTAAACAATATGCGGAAGCGGTTGGTTTATCTCCGGAAGAACTGTTTGAAGAATATCGATCCGAAATTCCGGCTGCATACGAAGAGGATTTAACGGAGCAGCTTTCACGGGTGCAGTCCAGAAGGGCCATGCCGGCAGGTACCAACAAATTATTTGAGTTTTTGCCCAAGATCATAGCAACAGTCGTTGTCATCGCTGCGCTGTTTTTTATTTGGAATTTTATTACAAAATCCATTAATACGGCTGACCAGCATGAAGGAAACAAAGAAGAACAAGCAGTGGATATAAAAGAGTCGGATGAAATTAAACCCCCGGATGAGTCCAAGTCCAAAAATGACAGCGAAAAATCGGGCGAAAAGGATAAAGATGACAGACCAAATAACGAAGCTGCCGACAGCTCCGGCACTCAAAGCATAACGGCCGAAGGTGTATCGGGCATCGTTACAACCTATAAGTTGTCCAAGGCCAAAAAGTTCGAATTGAAGGTGAGTGCGGCTGCCACCGGCGAAACATGGATAAGTGTCAGTGATGGCAGCAATCAAACATTGTTTCAGGGGACTCTCAAGAACGGGGAAAGCCAAAGTTTTGATTTGACGGACCAGAACGAAGCATATATTATTGCGGGGCGTACGGTTGATACGGACATTTATGTGAATGGGGAAAAGCTGGAATATGAAATTTCTCCCGATCAATATGTAAGACAGGATATTCGGATTCAATTCGAGAAGGAGGAGTGAAGCTGTAGCCGAAAAACGGCCGCTTAAAAGCGGCTATTTTTTGAAGGTAAGTAAACTTGCTCAGAAAATTTTTCTTCATAAAGAAGCTTTTTTTATGTCTGGCCCGGACGGACAGGACGTCCTGGTGCCACCGACGCCACAGGACGCGGCAATCTAAGGCGGCCAGCGCCCCCTTGAGGTCATAAGCCAAACACTCCGGAGGCGGGTGCCTCCTGCGTGTTTTTCCTTATTTTCCGTGCTGGGCAAGGCGCTTGCGCTTTTCTTATAGGAGGACATTATAAATGAATTTACCGAACAAAATTACCGTGGCAAGAATTTTATTAATACCCGTCTTCCTTCTATTGATGCTTGTCCCGTTTGAATGGGGAAGCTGGCATATATTAGGGTCGGAAATAAAAACGGCCCATGCAGCCGGCGCTTTTATATTTATTATCGCTTCCATCACCGACTGGATTGACGGCTATTATGCACGAAAGTTAAAACTCGTTACGAACCTCGGGAAATTTCTCGATCCGCTTGCAGACAAACTGCTCGTTTCCGCTGCTTTCATCGTACTCGTTGAAATGCACCTGGCTCCATCCTGGGTTGTGATTGCGATTATAAGCCGCGAGTTTGCCGTCACCGGGTTGCGGTTGATTATGGCGGGGTCTGGGGAAGTGGTCGCCGCCAATATGCTTGGGAAAATAAAAACGTGGACGCAAATTGTCGCCATCAGTGCTCTGCTGCTTCAAAACATACCATTTTCGGCGATCAACTTCCCGTTTGCGGATATAATGTTGTATATTTCCCTCATATTTACCGTTTGGTCAGGGTATGAGTATTTTTACATCAATCGAGATGTATTTAAACATTCCAAATAACAGGAAGTGATCCATGAAATGAATGCGGAAATCATCGCCGTTGGCACGGAACTGCTGCTGGGACAGATTGCCAATACAAACGCTCAATATTTATCACAACAATTGGCGGAAATGGGCGTCAATGTATATTTTCATACAGTTGTCGGAGATAATCCCGACCGGCTTGTCCAGGCCATCGAACAAGCCGAAACAAGAGCGGAGCTCCTCATTTTTACAGGCGGGCTTGGCCCGACTCAAGATGATTTGACAAAAGAAATTGTAGCCAAGCACCTTGGCAAGCAACTGATAACTGATGAATATGCATGGAAAAAAATCAAAGAATACTTTGAGCGGACTGAAAGGAAGATGACGCCGAACAACAAAAAGCAAGCAGATGTTATAGAGGGCGGGAAAGTTCTTCCGAATGAACACGGCATGGCCCCCGGGATATTCATCCAAACCGGTTCAACATACTACATGCTATTGCCGGGCCCCCCGCACGAAATGAAGCCGATGTTCAGAAAATACGGCCGCGAAGCCATTTTGGACCAGCTCGAACAGCATGAGCGCATTGAATCCCGCGTCCTGCGTTTCTTTCATATAGGTGAAGCGCAAATAGCCGATGAGCTTTCGGATTTGATAGAATCACAATCTAATCCGACTGTTGCCCCGCTTGCCGGCGAAGGCGAAGTGACGATTAGAATTACGGCCAGGCATGAAAACGAAGAAAAAGCGGTTTCGATGCTGGATCATATTGAAAAACAAATATTGGAGAGAGTCGGGGAATATTTTTACGGATATGATGATACCTCCCTAATGGCCGAGCTGCTGAAATTGCTTGAAGAGCGCAAGCTGACGATTGCTGCAGCGGAAAGCCTGACCGGCGGATTGTTCCAATCCGAAATGACATCAGTCGTGGGTGTAAGTACAATGCTGCTTGGCGGGATTGTTTGTTATTCCAATGAAGCAAAAATGAAGCTTTGCAATGTTAAACCGGAAACCCTTGAAAAGCATGGCGCGGTCAGTGAGCAATGTGCCATGGAGTTGGCCTCAAATGTCCGCGAAGCCCTTGATGCGGATATCGGGATCAGCTTTACCGGCGTTGCGGGCCCTGATTCACTGGAAGGCCATCCGGCGGGAACGGTTTGGATCGGCATCGCTTTTAAGGGCCGGCCTGCCAAGGCGCTGCTTACAAAAATGGCGGGTACCCGCAATGGAAACCGAAAGCGTTCAGTCAAGATGGGCTGTTATTATTTATTGAAAGAATTGAGGAAAAAATAGAGCGGCAGGCTCTATTTTTTTATGCGAAAAATGATTGATAATTTCCATTTCGCTGTTTTAAGGCCGATAAAAACCAATTTTTCTTTACTCAATGATCAATTTTGCGGATGAAACACAAAGAAAAACAACAGAATAAATGTTCGCTTTTTCCTTGGCAATGTTTTAAAAAAAAGGTATAATAAGTTCAGTTGGATTTGGTATAACACATGATTGATAATGATATATACGAGGAGGAACATGTGTGAGTGATCGACAAGCTGCACTTGATATGGCTTTAAAGCAAATAGAAAAGCAATTTGGCAAAGGTTCCATCATGAAGCTGGGAGAGCAGACGGACCGTAAAATATCAACGATTTCCAGCGGTTCATTGGCTTTGGACATCGCGCTTGGCGTTGGCGGATACCCGAGAGGAAGGGTTATTGAAATTTACGGGCCTGAAAGCTCCGGCAAAACAACCGTGGCGCTTCACGCGATTGCGGAAGCCCAGGCCCGCGGCGGCCAGGCAGCCTTTATAGATGCCGAGCATGCGCTTGATCCGGTTTATGCCCAAAAGCTGGGCGTCAATATTGATGAGCTGCTTTTATCCCAGCCGGATACAGGTGAACAGGCACTGGAAATAGCAGAGGCTCTTGTTCGGAGCGGAGCCATTGAAATGATCGTCATTGACTCGGTTGCCGCCCTCGTTCCAAAAGCGGAAATTGAAGGTGAAATGGGGGATTCCCATGTTGGTTTGCAGGCGCGCCTCATGTCCCAGGCACTCAGAAAGCTTTCGGGGGCAATCAATAAATCCAAGACGATTGCGATTTTTATTAATCAAATAAGGGAAAAAGTCGGAGTCATGTTCGGCAACCCCGAAACAACACCCGGCGGACGGGCCTTGAAATTCTATTCTTCGGTGCGGCTTGAAGTCCGTCGTGCTGAACAGCTTAAGCAAGGACAGGAAGTAGTCGGAACGAAAACGAAGATAAAAATCGTCAAAAACAAAGTGGCGCCTCCTTTCCGTGTAGCCGAAGTGGATATTATGTATGGAGAAGGCATTTCCCGTGAAGGGGAAATTATTGACATGGCATCCGAGCTCGATATTATCCAAAAGAGCGGAGCGTGGTATTCATACAATAATGAGCGCCTCGGACAAGGACGCGAAAATGCCAAGCAATTTCTGGCAGAAAATCCGGGTGTGCGTGACGAAATCATGCTGAAAGTCCGAAACCACCATGGTTTGGACGAAGTAAAACCAGATAATGAAGAAGAGCAGGAAGAATTCACGCTTTTGGATTGATCCTTTAAACAGCAGAGCGCCGGGCTTTGCTGTTTTTATTTTCCCCAAAAGGCGGCAATCCGAAAAAGTGAAGCCGGTTTCGTCTTTTACTGGCGCAACCAGGAGTCATCCCTTGACAATAGTTGTCCACACCTTTAAAATTAACTTGTATATTTTACAAATTTTTTTACGTAAAAATTTGAGCTTGGCTCTGTATATTGAAAGCTTTGTAACAATGTACCAGCCGACAGTTAGAAGTGATAAAAGTTTATAGCAAGAGGGGGTGAAATCATGGATCCAACCATATTCATCATCTCCATTTTGCTTACCCTTATCGTCGGTGTAGTTGTTGCCTACTTCATCTTTAAATCATTTGCTCAAGCAAAGATAACAGGAGCTCAAGGTTCTGCCGAACAAATTTTGGAAGATGCAAAACGTGAAGCGGAATCACTGAAAAAGGAAGCCCTGTTGGAAGCGAAGGATGAAAATCACAAACTTCGTATTGAAACTGAACGGGAACTTCGTGAAAGACGAGCTGAATTGCAAAAACAGGAAAATCGCTTATTGCAAAAGGAGGAGAACCTCGACAGAAAAGATGATACTCTTACCAAGCGTGAAGAACAGCTTGAAAAGAAAGAGGACTCTCTTAATGAAAGACAACAACATATTGAAGAGATGGAAAGCAAAGTGGATGAAATGATCCGCCAGCAAAAAGCGGAATTAGAACGCATTTCGAGATTGACACGCGAGGAAGCAAAATCACTTCTTTTAGAAAGTGTTAAAAAAGAGTTGGCCCATGACACTGCTTTAATGATAAAAGAAAGTGAAACACGCGCCAAGGAAGAAGCAGACAAAAAGGCGAAAAACATCCTTTCTCTCGCAATCCAGCGTTGTGCAGCCGAGCATGTTGCCGAAACGACTGTGTCGGTGGTCAACTTGCCAAACGATGAAATGAAGGGACGGATTATCGGCCGAGAAGGCAGAAACATCCGAACTCTTGAAACATTAACCGGCATAGACCTGATTATCGATGACACACCAGAAGCGGTCATACTGTCAGGCTTTGATCCAATCAGGCGGGAAACTGCCAGAATTGCACTCGAAAAGCTTGTACAAGACGGACGCATCCACCCAGCCCGAATCGAAGAAATGGTTGAAAAGGCAAGGCGCGAGGTCGATGAACATATTCGGGAAGTAGGGGAACAAACCACTTTTGAAGTCGGTGTCCACGGTCTGCATCCCGACTTGATCAAAATTCTCGGCCGCTTAAAATACCGGACGAGCTACGGGCAGAATGTTTTAAAACATTCCATCGAAGTCGCCCACTTATCCGGATTGCTTGCTGCAGAGCTTGGTCAGGATGAAGCGCTGGCCCGCCGTGCGGGACTTCTGCATGATATCGGGAAAGCCATCGACCATGAAGTGGAGGGCAGCCACGTCGAAATCGGGATTGAACTGGCTTCCAAATATAAGGAACATCCTGTCGTCATTAACAGCATTGCCTCTCACCACGGCGACACCGAACCAACATCCATCATATCTGTATTGGTTGCCGCTGCAGACGCGTTATCTGCCGCAAGGCCGGGAGCCCGCAGTGAGACACTGGAGAGCTATATTAAACGACTTGAGAAGCTGGAAGAGATTTCGGAATCGTATGATGGCGTAGAAAAATCTTTTGCCATTCAGGCTGGAAGAGAAATTCGAATCATTGTCAAGCCGGAACAAATCAACGATTTGGAGGCTCATCGACTTGCACGTGATATACGGAAGAGAATCGAGGAAGACCTTGATTATCCGGGCCACATAAAAGTTACTGTTATTCGGGAAACGAGAGCAGTTGAATATGCAAAATAAAGCGGTGTGATGTCACACCGCTTTTTCTGTGGCCTCCTTCAAGTCACTTCAGGAAAAAGGGGTTCACCAGATTTTAGCGTGGATACCCGTGACTTCAGACGTGGGAGGAAACGCTTTTCACTTCCTTTCTCGGCTCAACTTTCACTAAAAAATGTTATAGTTATTTAGTGAAAGGTGGTGAAATGCATGTCTGCAATGACAGCTTGAACTTTTTGCTGCAAATTCAGGTGAAATGAAAAAATTGCGAAATATAAAATTGGGAGCCGAAAAACTCCCCGTATCAAAGGAGTTCAAATGAATATTTTGTTTGTTGGAGATGTAGTTGGTGCTCTGGGAAGAGAAATGGTAAAAGAGTATTTGCCAAAATTAAAAAATTATTTCCATCCCCATCTTACCGTCGTGAACGGAGAAAACAGTGCGGGGGGCAGGGGAATCACGGAAGATATTTATAAACAACTGCTTGACGCCGGCGCCAATGTGATCACCTTGGGCAACCATGCGTGGGACAATAAAAATATATTTGAGTTTATTGATCGGGCCAAATATATGGCCAGGCCCGCAAATTTTCCGCAAGCTCCCGGGACAGGAATCGTTTATGTCAGGATTAATGACATCGAGGCGGCCGTGATTAATTTACAAGGACGGACATTTATGAATCCTTTGGAATGCCCGTTTCAAAAAGCCGAGGAACTCGTGAAGGAAGCAAAGAACCGGACAGATATTATATTTGTGGACTTTCATGCCGAAGCAACAAGCGAGAAGCAGGCAATGGGATGGTTTCTTGACGGCAAGGTAAGTGCTGTGGTTGGTACGCATACACATGTTCAAACGGCAGATAACCGGGTGTTACCCGCAGGAACGGCATATTTATCTGACGTTGGAATGACTGGCCCGTATGACGGCATTCTTGGCATGGGAAAAGATCCGGTCATTTACCGCTTTCTTACTTCATTGCCTGCACGATTTGAAGTGCCGAAAAATGGGCGAAAACAATTGAGTGCTTGTTTGATACAGATTGATAAAAAAACGGGTAAAGCAAAATCGATTGAAAGAATTTTAATTAACGACGATACGCCTTTTTTTATGGGCCAGTAAGAACTCCCGCCATTGCGGGTTTCGGACAAACCGGAATAGTTCCTTCATTTCCCGAATATAGTATCAGTGGAAAGGTCTACCGCGGTTGCACAGGTGGCAATCGATATGGGGAAATGACAAGGAGGAACAGGAAATGGAGATATTAAAAGTTTCAGCAAAATCCAACCCAAATTCCGTGGCGGGCGCATTGGCGGGTGTTCTTCGCGAAAGAGGCGGTGCGGAGATTCAGGCGATTGGAGCCGGAGCCTTAAACCAGGCAGTAAAAGCAGTTGCGATTGCAAGAGGATTTGTCGCCCCCGCGGGAGTAGATTTAATTTGTATTCCAGCGTTTACAGACATATTAATTGATGGGGAAGAACGGACGGCCATAAAGCTGATTGTGGAGCCGAGATAACGGAAAATCGGCTATATTCATGAACCGTTTGGAGTCGGCTTCAATAAAGGGAGCTGCTCTTTTTTATTGGTCAAAAGGGTTATGTTTTGGATCCCCCGATTCCAAATTTGTCCTTGCTGGCAGCCCCCTGTTGTATTCAGCAAAAAAAGGGATTATACTAATAGAATGTATGGATCTTGGCTAAATACCTTTATAACGTTTTCATACATTTATATATAATAGTCCATTTATATGTCTTGCCTTTTAAATATTGGAAAGGGGATTTTTATGAACGAGAAACAGCGTTTGGAAAGCCAGCAAGTCAAACAAATTGCTTCCTCCGATAAACAGGAGAAGGACTACAGCAAATATTTCCAAACTGTCTATATGCCTCCATCCTTGAAAGATGCGAGAAGAAGGGGAAGAGAAGAGGTCAAATATCATAAAGATTTCAATATTCCCGAGGAATTTCTCGGCATGGGGAAAGGAAGAAAGTTTTATATTCGCACGTACGGATGTCAAATGAACGAACATGATACGGAAGTTATGGCCGGTATTTTTATGGGACTGGGATATGAACATACGGAGTCAGCCGATGATGCGGATGTCATCCTTTTAAACACGTGCGCAATCCGGGAAAATGCGGAAAATAAAGTGTTTGGGGAACTTGGGCATTTAAAGCCGCTGAAACTGGAAAAGCCCGACCTTTTAATCGGGGTATGCGGGTGCATGTCGCAAGAAGAGTCCGTTGTAAACCGGATATTGGAAAAGCATCAATTTGTGGACATGATCTTTGGAACACACAATATTCACCGGTTGCCGCAAATTTTAAATGAGGCATACATGTCCAAGGAAATGGTCGTTGAAGTGTGGTCCAAAGAAGGGGATATTATCGAAAATCTCCCCAAAGTTCGCATGGGCCATATAAAAGCCTGGGTCAACATTATGTATGGATGCGATAAATTCTGCACATATTGCATCGTTCCCTATACACGCGGCAAAGAAAGAAGCAGGCGGCCGGAAGACATCATCCGGGAGGTTCGCCAACTCGCCGCCCAAGGCTATAAAGAAATCACATTACTTGGGCAAAACGTCAATGCGTACGGAAAAGATTTCGATGATATGGAATATGGCCTGGGAGATTTGATGGATGAACTGCGGAAAATTGATATTCCAAGAATCCGCTTTACGACGAGCCATCCGCGTGATTTCGATGACCACCTGATTGAAGTATTGGCAAAAGGCGGGAATTTGGTTGAACACATTCACCTGCCTGTGCAGTCAGGCTCCAGCGACATATTAAAAATTATGGGGCGGGTCTATACACGGGAGCAATTTCTTGAACTCGTAAGAAAAATTAAAGCAGCCATCCCGGATGTCTCTCTATCTACAGATATTATCGTAGGCTTTCCGAACGAAACGGACGAACAATTCGAGGAAACAATGTCACTGTACAGAGAAGTGGGCTTTGAGACAGCCTACACATTTATTTATTCGCCACGTGAAGGCACACCGGCTGCCCGGATGAAAGACAACGTCTCGATGGAAGTAAAGAAAGAGAGACTGCAGCGCTTAAATCAACTCGTAAATGAGTTTTCCGCCAAAGCGATGAAGAAATATGAAGGCCAGGTAGTTGAAGTACTTGTAGAAGGTGAAAGTAAAACAAATCCGGATATTTTATCAGGCTACACCCGAAAAAACAAACTTGTCAACTTTAAAGGTCCAAAGTCAGCAATCGGAAAACTTGTTCATGTCAAAATTGTCGAAGCAAAAACCTGGACGCTGGATGGCGTTATGGTTGAAGAACGAGAAGCAGTTGAGGTGAAGTAGGATGGCTAAATATACTAAAGAGGATATCGTAAAACAAGCCCATGAACTGGCTAAAATGATTGCCGAAACGGAAGAAGTTGATTTTTTCAAACGTGCTGAAGCCCAAATTAACGAAAACCAAAAGGTAAGAGAAATGATTTCCAGCATCAAGAGCCTGCAAAAACAGGCGGTGAATTTCCAGCATTATGGAAAGGACCGGGCCTTGCAGATGGTTGAAGAAAAAATCGAGAAGCTGGAAAAAGAGCTTGATGAAATTCCGATTGTCCAAGAATTTAAGCAATCACAAACAGATGTCAATGATTTGTTACAGATGGTGGCATCCGCCATTTCGAATAAAGTGACAGATGAAATTATTGTTTCAACCGGCGGCGATTTGCTGACAGGAGAAACAGGCTCCAAAATTAAAAACAGCCCTTCAGGCTGCTGAAGTAAAAAGACCGCTATCCTTAAGGATAGCGGTCTTTTTAAAAGGTTAAAGATCGTATAAAATTTGACCAGGCTATTCCTTAGAAAGGGTATGGCTGTGTCCAGCTCCGACGGACAGGATGTCCTCGCTTGCGCTTTTTTAATGTAAAGAAAGATGAATTTGCTCAGTTCGCCAATTTAATCAAATCCGACCTCCCGACTCCAACTTTAAAAAAACACGTCATCCTGTTGGGCGCATATGATATATCCCCGCACAAAACCTGCCCAATTAGGCGGGGGCGAAAAGGCAAAAATAAGCACAGGAGTCTATTCAGATGCATACGATGAAGTGATCATGAATGAGGAGGTTTCGCTCGAATGGCAGATCATAGAGAAATTATAACGAAAGCGGTCGTAGCGAAAGGACAAAAATATACACAGTCCAACCATACGATCTCACCGCCGCACCATCCTTCGAGCATACTGGGCTGTTGGGCTATCAATCATAAATATGAAGCACGAAAGGTCGGAAAACAAGTAGAAATTTTCGGTTCTTTTGATATTAATGTTTGGTATTCCCACCATGACAATACTAAAACGTCTGTGGTCATCGAAAAAGTAGATTATAAAGACATCATCAAGTTAAAATATCGAGACCCGGATTGTTTGGATGATAAAATCGTTTCAGCAAAAGTACTCCAACAGCCTAATTGTGTCGAAGCAGTCATATCAAAGAAAGGCAATAAAATATTGGTCAATGTGGAAAGAGAATTGCTCGTCGAAGTCATAGGTGAAACAAAGGTTTGTGTCGCTGTCTATCCGGATAAGTGCCCATGCGACGATGAAGAAGATGATGATTGGGTTGAGGAATTGAGTGATAAAGAATTTGAAGAAATAGACCCTGATTTTTTGGTAGCCAAGGATGATGAATAATATCCGGGATCGCTTCCCGGATTTTTCTATGTTTTTTTAAGAAAATTAGTCCCCCGGATGTTATGATATAATCATGGATAAGCTTGAAGTGGAAAGGAATCTGGTACATATGCGTCAGTATACACCGATGATACAACAATATTTGCGGGTAAAGGCTGAATATGATGATGCCTTTTTATTTTTTCGCCTTGGAGACTTTTACGAGCTTTTTTTTGAAGATGCCGTAAAAGCTTCACAAGAGCTTGAAATCACTTTAACGAGCAGGGATGGCGGATCCGAGGAAAAAATTCCAATGTGCGGGGTTCCGCATCATTCCGCGGCGGGATATATTGAACAATTAATACAAAAGGGATATAAAGTGGCCATTTGCGAACAAACGGAAGATCCCAAACAAGCAAAAGGCGTCGTCAAACGGGAAGTGGTCCAGTTGATTACTCCCGGTACAATGATGGACGGCAGTAAGCTTGCTGCAAAAGAAAACAATTTTATCGCAGCGATTGACTGTTTCAATGAAGAAACATTCGGCCTGGCCTATACGGATTTGTCAACGGGAGAAAGCAAGGTGACTTTGCTCGAAGGGAACCAGGATATATTGTTCGACGAACTTGCTACAATTGGCGCAAAAGAAGTGATAGCCTCCCAAGGGGTAATAAAGCAGCTTTTAAAAGGAATTGAGGAAAGATGCCAAGCCGTTATTTCATATGAGGATCAATGCCATTTCAGCGACGAGTTTCAATCCGTTCTCGACAATGTCCAAGATGAAAAAATGAATATTCCGGCATTGCGGCTGCTTCATTATTTAAAAAGAACCCAAAAGCGCAGCCTGGATCACTTGCAGCCTTTTTCCATCTATGAAAATAGCCAATTTATGAAAATAGATTTCTTCTCAAAAAGAAACCTGGAATTAACCGAATCGATCCGTGGAAAAGACAAGAGAGGCACGCTCCTTTGGCTGCTGGATGAAACGGCTACCGCCATGGGCGGAAGGCTGTTGAGGCAGTGGCTGGACAGACCGCTCATTCAAAAAAAGGCGATTGAAAAGCGGCTCCATCTCGTGGACATATTCATGAACCACTATTTTGAACGCCTTGATTTATGTGAATTGTTAAAGAGTGTTTATGACTTGGAACGGCTTGCCGGCAGGGTGGCATTCGGAAATGCAAACGCAAGGGATTTAATTCAGCTAAAAAAATCACTCATGCAAATTCCGGCCATTCGGGAACTTCTTGCAAGTATTAAAGATGAGGCTACAAACCGGATATCCGAAAATCTCGATCCGTGTGAGGAACTGACGGACCTGTTGGAAAGATCCATTGTGGACAATCCGCCGATATCGGTTAAAGAAGGCGGGATGATCAAGGATGGCTACCATGAAGAACTCGACAAATACCGGGATGCAAGCCGCAATGGAAAGGATTGGATAGCGGCTTTGGAAAAAGAGGAACGGGAAAAAACAGGGATCAAATCGCTGAAAGTCGGATACAACCGTGTGTTTGGCTATTTTATTGAGGTAACGCGCGCGAATGTGAAATTTCTCGAAGAAGGACGATATGAACGCAAACAGACGCTGGCGAATGCCGAAAGATTCATTACTCCAGAGCTGAAGGAAAAAGAAGCCTTGATCCTTCAGGCAGATGAAAGGTCAATCGAATTGGAGTATGAAATTTTTCTGGAAATCAGAAAAACCGTAAAGACATACATCCCGAGACTTCAAAAGACGGCAAAAATCATTAGTGAAATTGACGTTTATCAAAGCTTTGCAGCAGTGAGTGAAACCCGGCATTATACAAGGCCGTCCATCAGCGCAGATCGGAAATTGACGATCGAGGATGGCAGGCATCCGGTCGTTGAAAAAGTCATCGGTTCCCAGGGTTATGTTCCGAATGATTGTTATATGGATGAAAAGCGTGAAATGCTGCTGATCACTGGACCGAATATGTCGGGAAAAAGCACATATATGCGGCAAATTGCGTTAACGGCCATCATGGCTCAAATCGGATGCTTTGTTCCGGCCGAAAAAGCCGATCTTCCCATTTTTGATCAAATTTTTACAAGAATTGGGGCAGCGGACGACTTGATTTCCGGCCAAAGTACGTTCATGGTAGAGATGCTTGAAGCAAAAAATGCTATTTCGAACGCAACAAAGGATAGTTTAATTTTGTTTGACGAAATCGGCCGGGGGACTTCAACCTATGACGGCATGGCACTTGCGCAAGCAATAATTGAGCATATCCATGAAAAAATCGGGGCCAAAACGTTATTTTCGACCCACTATCACGAACTGACCAGCCTGGAAGAAAAATTACTGCGCTTAAAAAATATTCATGTCAGTGCAGTGGAACAAGAAGGCAAATTGGTTTTTCTGCATAAGGTAAAGAATGGTCCCGCCGACAAAAGCTACGGAATCCATGTTGCGGAGCTTGCAGCGCTTCCAAAGGAATTGATCGAGAGGGCCGAAGAAATTTTGGCGGAACTGGAGAATGGGCAGTTACGGCATGCAGCACCCAAAAAGGAAGAAACAAAAATTACCGGTCATGATCATGAGCAATTGGCTTTTTTTGGAGAGCCGAAAGCGACTTTAGACAGCCGGGAAAAAAAAGTTCTTAAAGAAATTCAAAGCATCAATCTTTTGGAGATGAACCCCCTGCAGGCTTTAAACACTTTATTTTCACTCCAAAAGAAATTGAAGAAATAACACGATAGAAGGGGAGTTTCCGGATATGCGCGAAATTGTTGAATTAAACGAAACCTTATCCAACAAAATTGCAGCGGGTGAAGTTGTCGAAAGGCCTTCCTCCGTCGTCAAAGAGTTGGTGGAGAACTCCCTAGATGCAGGCAGTACCATTATTGAAATAAAAGTGAAGGAAGCGGGGATTGGCGAGATCCGGGTGATTGACAATGGAAAGGGGATTGGAGAAGAAGACGTTGTCACGGCTTTTAAAAGACATGCGACCAGCAAAATAAAAGACGAGCATGATTTGTTCCGGATCAGAACACTCGGATTTCGCGGTGAAGCGCTCCCGAGCATTGCCTCCGTTTCCCGCTTGCAAATTGTAACGGCAAAAGAAGGCGAGGACGGAACGAAAGTGATATTGGATGGGGGCAAACTCGTCAAACATGAAAAGGCAAAAGCAAGAAAGGGTACGGATATAACAGTTTCCGATTTATTTTATAATACTCCGGCCCGCTTGAAATATGTAAAAAGCCTTCATACAGAAATGGGCCATATTACCGATGTGGTCAACCGCCTGGCATTGTCAAATCCAAACGTATCCATCCGGCTGCAGCACCATGAGAGAATTCTTTTACATACAAACGGCAACGGGGATATACGCCAAGTTTTGGCCGCAATCTACGGGAAAAACATTGCCAGGAACATGATTCCCATCAGGGACCGATCACTTGATTTTTCCATTGAAGGGTACATTTCCAGGCCCGAAATCACAAGGGCCTCCAGAAACTACCTTTCTGTGCTCATTAATGGAAGGTTTATCAAAAATTATTCGCTTGCCAAGGCAATTTTGGAAGGATATAAAACACTGCTTCCGATCGGGCGTTTTCCAATCGCCCTTATTGCCGTTGAAATGGATCCGCTGCTCGTTGACGTCAATGTGCATCCGGCAAAATTGGAGGTCCGGCTGAGCAAAGAACAGGAATTGAATGAACTGATCGCCACAACCATTAAGCAGGCATTTAAAAAGGAGCAGTTGATTCCACAAGGATCGGTACCAACTGCACCAAAAAAACAAACCTCATTTCAAACGGAGCTGGAATTGGAACCAAGCAAAGATGCAAAAACAGGGGACAAGCAAACGTACCAGCATCAGGAGCGTTTTACGCGAGAAAAATTATTGCCGGTTCATGAAATGAAAAAGCTCTATGAGCCGGCTGACCAACCTGAAGCGTTTAAAGCCCCTGTTCCTGATGAGGTCAAACTGCCGCAGCCGCCTCCCGTGCATGTGGAAGAAGAGGTTCAGCCGCCAGAAAGAATTCCTGCCCTGTATCCGATCGGGCAAATGCACGGCACATATATTCTGGCCCAAAATGAAAACGGCCTTTATTTGATTGACCAGCACGCTGCACAGGAAAGAATCAAATATGAATATTTCCGTGAAAAGCTTGGCAGAGTGGAAAATGAGTGGCAGCAGCTTCTCGTCCCGATCACCCTGGAATTTTCGGGAGACGAGTTTATAAAAATCATAGAATACAAGGAAGAATTAATGAAAGTCGGTGTATTGCTCGAGGAGTTTGGCATGAACAGTTTCATCATCCGCTCCCATCCGGCATGGTTTCCAAAAGGCCAGGAAAAAATGATCGTGGAACAAATGATCGAGCAGCTTTTGACGATGAAAAAGGTGGACGTGAAAAAGTTACGGGAAGAAGCAGCCATTATGATGAGCTGCAAGGCAGCCATTAAAGCGAACCGGCATTTAAGGGATGATGAAATCCAGGCGCTTCTGGATGAGCTCCGAAGGGCAGAGGATCCGTTTACTTGCCCACACGGCCGTCCGGTTATCGTTCACTTTTCCGTGACAGATCTGGAAAAAATGTTTAAAAGAATCATGTAACATATTATTCATCTTAAGCATAGTACTTTCTTTGGAAAAAGAGCTATAATGGGGATATAGCATCTTTAGGAGTGATATAAGTGACTCTTTATATGATCATTGCGGGGGTTATCGTCAGTATTGCTGCTCTTGTCGGGACATTTCTTGTCGGCAAAGACGTAACCCGGCAAATGAAACAATATGAAGAAGAAGGTGATACCGCCGCCAACGAGCTTGCGAGATCCCTGGAATATGAAAAAACATCTTTAAAAGTGAACATTAAGCGGTTGACATGGATATATGTGGCTTTGATGCTCGTTGTTCTGTTTGTTTCCATTGGCATTGCTTACTACGGCTGAACAAGCATCTTGATGATGCTTGTTTTCCTTTTTTTAAGTAAAATATACCTTGGTAAAAAATTTTTCTTCAAAAGACGTTTTCTGTGTCCAGCTCCGGCGGCCAGGACGTCCTAGTATCGCCGGCGCCACGCCTACTATCGACTGAGAGATTAGCGTCTCGGGTGCTCCTGCGCTTCCTTATAGGTGTTCTATGTTTCCTGTTGTTATAATATATACAATGTTGGAAAGGGGATGGGTTGATGGAACAATATATTTTGGCGATCGACCAGGGAACGACAAGCACAAGAGCCATATTGTTTAATAGAAACGGTGAGGCTGTAAACATTTCCCAGAGAGAATTCACCCAATATTTTCCTTATCCGGGATGGGTGGAACACGATGCCAATGAAATTTTTGGATCTGTATTGGCTGTTATTGCCGCCTGTTTGGCTGAAGTTGGAGTAAGGCCCTCCCGGGTTGCCGGAATCGGCATTACAAACCAGCGGGAAACGACTGTTGTATGGGATAAGGATACAGGACGGCCGATTTATCGTGCGATCGTTTGGCAGTCCCGGCAAACGGAAGGGATTTGCCATGATCTGAAAGAAAAAAACTTGGAAGAAACATTTCGGAAAAAAACCGGCCTGCTAATAGATCCGTATTTTTCAGGAACAAAGGTCAAATGGATCCTTGACAATGTTGAAGGGGCCAGGGAAAAAGCGAAAAACGGCAAGCTCTTATTCGGAACAATCGATACGTGGCTCATTTGGAAGCTGTCTGGCGGAAAAGTGCATGTAACAGATTTTTCCAACGCTTCCCGTACATTAATGTATAATATACATACGCTCCAATGGGATCCGGAATTGCTGGATATTCTCGAAGTTCCCGAAGCTATGCTGCCTGATGTAAGATCGTC
This sequence comes from Siminovitchia jepli, assembly GCF_047228825.1. Taxonomy (NCBI): domain Bacteria; kingdom Bacillati; phylum Bacillota; class Bacilli; order Caryophanales; family Bacillaceae; genus Siminovitchia; species Siminovitchia jepli. Next base: position 88,363 of record NZ_JBFEGN010000001.1, on the reverse strand, counting down.
GTCGGAAGTATATGCTAAAACGGTTCCGGAACATTTTTTTGACCAGGAAATACCGATTGCCGGTGCAGCAGGAGATCAGCAGGCCGCACTGTTTGGCCATGCATGCTTTGAAGAGGGGATGGCCAAAAATACGTATGGAACCGGCTGTTTCATGCTGATGAATACAGGTGAAAAGCCCGTGGCATCAAAACATGGACTTCTTACAACCATAGCATGGGGGATCGGGGGAAAATTGGAATATGCACTGGAAGGCAGCATTTTCGTTGCCGGCTCGGCAGTCCAATGGCTAAGAGACGGTCTGCGCATCATCAAGAACGCCCCTTCCAGTGAAACATACGCCTTAAAGGTCGATTCGACCGATGGCGTCTATGTTGTTCCCGCATTTGTGGGATTGGGAACGCCTTATTGGGACAGTGATGTGAGGGGAGCTGTATTTGGCTTGACGAGGGGCACGACAAAAGAGCATTTTATCCGGGCGACTCTCGAGTCTCTTGCCTATCAAACGAAGGATGTATTAATGTCCATGGAAGCGGATTCAGGCATTTCGCTTAAAAAGCTGCGTGTAGACGGGGGAGCCGTGGAAAACAACTTTTTAATGCAGTTTCAGAGCGACCTGCTGCGTACGGCTGTTGAAAGACCAAAAATCAATGAAACGACGGCCCTCGGAACGGCCTACCTGGCGGGACTTGCGGTCGGTTTTTGGAAGGATAAAAACGAAATTGGTGAAAGATGGGCTTTGGATCGAAAATTCCAACCGGAAATGCCGGAAAAACAGGCCAACAAGCTGTATGCCGGATGGAAAGCAGCAGTCAAGGCTGCTATGGCATTCAAACTTGGTGATGAATAAATAACTCGTAATGGCGATGTAAAAAAATTTTCTTTTGTATACTTTTTTTGGTAATATAACAGATAAGCAATATCGTGAAAGCAGTGAATCCCTTTGAAGGAGAAAAAAAAGCTCATCGTCATTGTCGGGCCGACGGCTGTTGGAAAAACAGAGACAAGCATTACAGTTGCAAAATGTTTCAACGGAGAAATCATCAGCGGCGATTCCATGCAAGTGTATAAAGGGATGGATATTGGCACGGCCAAAATCCGGCCCGATGAAATGAACGGAATTCCGCATCATTTGTTGGACATCAAGGAACCGGAAGAACCTTTTTCAGTGGCAGATTTCCAATCGGTGGTCAGAGAAAAAATCGATGAAATTACAGCGCGCGGCGCTATTCCCATTATTGTCGGCGGAACAGGACTTTACGTTGCATCGGTTTTATACGATTACAAATTTGCCGCCGAACCGCCTGACACGGCATACCGCCAAGCCTTGGAAAAAAGGGCTTTGGAAGGAAGGACAGCCGAATTATATGAGGAATTGGCCGCCGTGGACCCGGAAACGGCGAGAAACATTCATCCCCATAATGTAAAAAGGCTTATCCGCGCTTTGGAAATTTACCACTTAACCGGAATGAAAAAGAGCGACAAACCGAAGGCAGATGCTGAACCGCTATATGATACAGCTTTAATCGGGCTTACAATGGATCGAAGCAAGCTGTACGAGCGAATCAACAAGCGTGTGGACATCATGATGAACACGGGCCTTCTTAAAGAAGCCAAACATTTTTACGACAAAGGCCTCCGGGGCGTACAATCCGTTCAGGCTATTGGCTATAAGGAACTTTATGAGTACTTTGACGGGAATCTGTCTCTTGAAGAAGCAGTCAATCTGCTGAAAAAAAATACAAGGAGATATGCGAAGCGCCAGCTCACCTGGTTTCGAAATAAAATGGATGTCACATGGTTTGACATGACGAATGAAAGGGAACACTTGAATAGAATTAACGAGATTGTTCAATTTATTGCAGGAAAGCTGCAAATAAAATCGAATACATAAGTATAGAGAAAAAGAGGAGGTCTTCCGATGAAGCAACCGGTTAACATTCAAGATCAATTTCTAAATCAACTGCGCAAAGAAGGAATCCATGTCACTGTGTTCTTATTAAACGGATTTCAACTTCGCGGACAAGTAAGAGGCTTTGATAACTTTACAGTCTTATTTGAATCAGAGGGCAAACAGCAGCTTGTATTTAAACATGCCATTTCTACCTTTTCACCCCAACGCAACGTTCAAATCAATTTTGAAGAAGAGTAAGAACATGAAAGCACGTACACGCCGAGTGTGCGTGTTTTTTTATTCGAAAAATATACTTTTTCCTTATGAAAATGAGCAGAAAAAAATCTGCTTTGTCCAGCTCCAGCGCCCAGCGACTAGCAAACTTCGCCCTCCTTTCCTCGAAAAAGCGTAAGCTTTTTCAAGGACGTCGCTGCTTGAGCCTGCCTTCGCCGCCGTGTTTCCTTTATCTCATTGCGGAGGGCTGTCGCTAAACGGGCGCTTGCGCTTTTCTTTATAAAAAGTTTTCGCCGTTCCCATAAAACATTCCGCGTCTGGTTCATCATGTAATGACGCTGGTCTTACTCGAATATAATCATAAAAACAATATGAGGAACAAAAATATCATATTGGGCGTATACTGTTTCTGAATGCGAGGTGATGGGCTGTGGATGAACCAATCAAGATGAAGAATAATGGCCAGATCAGTATTATGCTCAACATGAACAAAAGGGATAAAAATAAAAATTTGTATGAAAAAGTTTCTTCCCAATCATTGCCCGGCCAACATGCCATCTTGAATGAAATTGAAAGTGAGATGGATTCCCTGGTAGGACTCGATCATATAAAGAAAACGATGAAAGAAATTTACGCCTGGATATATATCAACAAAAAACGTGAAGCGGCAGGATTAAAAACGAGCCCACAAGTATTGCACATGATGTTTAAAGGAAATCCGGGGACCGGAAAAACGACCGTCGCCAGACTGATCGGCAAATTGCTGCATAAAATGGAAGTTCTTCCGAAAGGGCATTTGATTGAAGCGGAAAGGGCCGATCTTGTTGGCGAATATATTGGCCACACAGCACAAAAAACGCGGGATTTGATAAAGAAAGCATCCGGCGGTATATTATTTATTGATGAAGCCTATTCGCTTGGCCGGGGTGGCGAGAAAGATTTCGGTAAGGAAGCGATCGACACGCTTGTAAAACATATGGAGGACAAACTGCATACATTTATTTTAATCCTTGCCGGATATTCGAAAGAAATGGATTATTTTTTAAGTCTAAATCCCGGCCTTCACTCCAGATTTCCGCTTGTTTTTCATTTTCCCGACTATACCATCAATGAATTAATGGAAATTGCCAGACGCATGGTAAGAGAGAAACAATATGAATTTACCCGTGAAGCAGAAGCGAAATTAAAAGAACATCTTATATACGCCAAAGGTATGAACAGATCCATATTTTCCAATGGGCGGTATGTCCGTAATATTATCGAGAGTGCCGTGCGGGCCCAGGCCATGCGGCTCCTTTCAGAAAGCAGATTGAACCGCGATGATTTGATGACGCTTCATACCCGCGATCTGGTCTTTACAAAAAACAGCACATCTACTTAAGGCTTAACCCCGGTTCCTGGCGGGGTTTCTTTTTTTCTTTGCGAACATTTCTGTTATGATGTGATTAGACATTTTAAAGAAAGCAGGAGTGTCAATAATGACCACACATGAAGAGACAGCCATTCTTGTCGGCTGCCAGCTCGGAGAAAGCGACTACCGCTTTCAATATTCAATGGATGAACTCGCTTCGTTGACGGCTACAGCCAAAGGGAAAGTGATTGCAACCATGGAGCAAAAGCGTGATCGTCTTCACCCGTCAACCTATATCGGGAAAGGAAAGTTGGAAGAACTTCAGACGCTGGTGGAAGAGTTGGAGCCTGATTTAATCATTATCAATGATGAATTAACTCCGACACAGCTACGCAATCTTCAGGAACAGTTTTCCGGAAGGGTGCTGGACCGGACCCAGCTCATTCTTGATATTTTTGCACAGCGCGCCAAAACAAGAGAAGGAAAACTGCAAGTGGAACTCGCCCAATTGCAATATTTGCTGCCAAGATTGGCGGGACAGGGAATTGCCCTGTCAAGGCTGGGAGGCGGTATTGGAACAAGGGGTCCGGGGGAAACAAAACTGGAGTCTGACCGCCGGCATATCAGGCGGAGGATCGATGAGATCAAAAGACAATTGGAGACGATTGTCAAACATCGTGAAGGGTACAGATCCCGAAGAAGGCGAAATAATACGTATCAAATTGCCATTGTAGGCTATACAAATGCCGGAAAATCGACATTATTTAATCGTCTGTCAATGGCCGAATCATTTGAAGAAGACAAATTGTTCGCCACGCTTGACCCGCTGACGCGAAGACTTGTCCTGCCAAGCGGGTACTCGGTTTTGATTACGGATACGGTCGGCTTTATCCAGGATTTGCCCACTACGTTAGTTGCAGCCTTCCGTTCAACGCTGGAGGAAGCACGTGAGGCGGATCTGCTGCTGCATGTCGTGGACTGTTCCAATCCGGACTATATCAACCATGAAGAGACGGTTTTAAAGCTGCTGGAAGAACTGGAAATCGAACATTTGCCCCAATTGATCGTTTACAATAAAGCGGATCAAATTGTTTCTGACTTTGTCCCAAGTTCGGGGGATACGATACTGATCAGTGCGTTTAATGAGAATGACCGGAATCTTTTGAAACAAAAAATTGAACATATGGCCGTATCATCCATGCAACACTACCATGTGATCATTCCTTCTCATGAGGGGCGGCTATTATCTGTTTTAAAAAGCGAAACCATTTTAAGGGAATTGACGTTTTTGGAAGCCGAACAAGCTTATAAATGCAAAGGGTTTGTTCTTTCGGATCATCCTGTAACCGGATCATTAAAATTATATGAAATCTGAAGGAGTCAGCAGGAATGTACACATTTTTGACACATAGAGATAAATTGGGCCCTGTCATTGAAGATGTTGAAGAGAAAATTTCGGGGAAACTGAACGAAATAGATCAACGGATTGAAGAAAATCAATACCGTGTATTGTCAAGCTTTCAAAAACATCGTGTCAGCGATACTCATTTTCATCCGTCTACCGGATATGGATACAATGATATGGGGCGGGAAACTTTGGAAAGCATTTATGCCGATGTATTCGGCGGGGAAGCGGGCCTCGTACGCCCGCAAATCGTTTCCGGGACCCATGCCATTGCCATTTCATTATTCGGAGTGCTTCGTCCGGGGAATGAATTGCTATACATTACCGGAAAACCGTATGATACGCTGGAAGAAATTGTCGGGAGCCGCGGCAAATCCAGCGGATCGTTAAAGGAATTTGGGATCGGTTATTCGGCCATACCCTTAACCCCGGAAGGAAAAGTGGATTTTAAGGCGGTTCAAGAGAAAATCAATCCGAAGACAAAAGTAATCGGCATCCAAAGATCGAAGGGCTATGATGACAGGCCTTCCTTTACAATAGAGGAGATCGCCGAAATGATTTCATTTGTAAAAGAAATCAACCCGGAGCTGATTGTTTTTGTCGACAACTGCTATGGCGAATTTGTGGAAACGCGTGAGCCGTGCCATGTAGGAGCTGATTTGATGGCAGGATCGCTTATTAAAAACCCGGGTGGGGGAATTGTAAAAACGGGAGGCTATATAGTCGGCAAAAGGGAATACGTCGAGGACTGCTCTTTTAGAATGACCTCCCCGGGCCTGGGCTCGGAAGCCGGAGCTTCCCTGTACAGCCTGCTTGAAATGTATCAAGGGTTTTTCCTTGCTCCGCACATAACAGGGCAGGCATTGAAAGGAGCTGTCTTTACGTCGGCCTTTCTGGAACAGCTCGGCATGAAAACAGAGCCGAAATGGACTGCTGTACGGACAGATTTAATCCAATCGGTCCAGTTTGGAGATGCCGATTTAATGATTGCGTTTTGCCAGGCCATACAGGCCGCATCTCCGGTTGATTCATACGTTTTGCCGCAACCGGGCGAAATGCCGGGATATAGCGATCCGGTCATTATGGCTGCGGGCGCCTTTATTCAAGGATCAAGCATAGAACTGTCAGCCGACGGGCCAATCCGTCCTCCTTATGCTGCTTATGTGCAGGGCGGACTTACATACGCCCATGTAAAAATTGCCATCACCACTGCAGTCGATCATTTGCTGGAGAAAGGTTTGATCCATGTAAAATAAGTGTATATATATATCGAAGGCAGCAACATATTGCTGTCTTTTTAAAATTTTTTCTTGACAGATGATACCGTGAGATTTATTATTTCGTACATGATATTTTTCTTACTGCATGATTGCTTTGTCATGTTGAATTTGTTACTTTCAGGAGGAATTTTTTTACATGAGCATGTTTACACGAGAAAGTATTACACAGCTTGCGGAAGAGCAAAACGTCAAGTTTATCAGGCTGCAGTTTACAGACATTTTGGGAACGGTAAAAAATGTGGAAATTCCGATCAGCCAATTGGGAAAAGCGCTTGACAATAAAATGATGTTTGACGGATCTTCCATAGAAGGATTTGTAAGAATAGAAGAGTCCGATATGTATTTGGTTCCGGACCTTGATACGTGGGTTATCTTTCCATGGACAGCCGAAAAAGGGAAAGTGGCAAGATTGATCTGTGACGTCTATCATAAATCCGGAGAACCCTTTTTAGGCGACCCGCGAAGTAACTTGAAAAGAGTTTTAAAAGAAATGGAAGAGTATGGCTTTACCGAATTTAACCTTGGTCCGGAACCGGAGTTTTTTCTTTTTAAATTGGACGAAAAGGGAGAACCGACACTTGAATTAAATGATAACGGCGGATATTTTGACCTGGCTCCAACAGACCTTGGGGAGAACTGCCGCCGCGATATTGTGCTGGAACTTGAAGAAATGGGCTTTGAAATTGAAGCTTCCCACCATGAAGAGGCACCCGGCCAGCACGAAATCGACTTTAAATATTCAGATGCCGTCAGTGCATGCGACCATATCCAAACATTCAAGCTTGTTGTCAAAACGATCGCCCGTAAACATGGCCTGCACGCCACGTTCATGCCCAAGCCGCTTTATGGCGTAGCCGGATCCGGCATGCACTTTAATATGTCTTTATTTCGAGATGGAAAAAATGCGTTTTATGATCCAAACGGCGAATTGCAGATGAGTGAAACGGCATTTCACTTCATGGCAGGCATCATTAAACATGCACCAGGCTTTACAGGGATCACAAATCCGACCATTAACTCATATAAACGGCTTGTTCCGGGTTATGAAGCTCCTTGCTATATTGCATGGTCTGCGCAAAACCGCAGTCCGCTTGTCAGAATACCATCATCAAGGGGACAAAGCACAAGGATCGAGCTCAGAAGCGTCGATCCAACCGCAAACCCGTACCTGGCTATGGCGGTCCTTTTAAAAGCCGGATTAAGCGGCATAAAAGAACAATTAACACCTCCGCAACCGGTAGACCGCAACATTTATATCATGAACAAAAATGAGCGGGAGCAGGAAGGCGTTGTAGATTTGCCGCATAATCTCCATGAAGCATTGCAGGAATTAAAGGCTGACGAAACGATGAAAGCCGCATTGGGGCCGCACATTTTTGACAACTTCATTGAAGCAAAAGAGATTGAATGGGAAATGTTCCGCACCCAGGTCCATCCTTGGGAAAGAGAGCAATACATGAAGCTGTACTAAGCTGGATAATGATGAGCGGAATACAGTATTCATCCTTAAACCTTCTGAAAATAAGGATACTGTCCCATGATGGGCAGTATCCTTCCAATTCATTTTCATGCAGGAATAGAATCGGACGTTATTGCATCCTTCCGTGTATTATAATCTTTCTTGTAAATAACAGGAGGGCCATACTAACAGTTATAGTGTAAACTATCTTTTTTTTGATTTTTAAACAGAATATTTACAAAAACTTTAAACATCATTCACATAGGTGTGATAGATTTCATTTAAAGAGGTGAAAAGAGGCCAAAAAATTTGGGGGCCGGATATAAAAATATTCCTTATGGCTAAACAGTTTGATTATGGTATGGCATCTGCATTGAAACTACCTTTAGGAAGGTGACGGAATGGCTGTTAAAGCAGAAGTCCTATTCACGCTTCTCATAGTCCATTTCTATATTTTGTAATTACAACTTGGATTGTTTTCTATGACATCTCTTGCGGGATGTTTTTTATTTTGCCAATTTAAAGGGGTCCCGGGCTTTCCTGCTTTTCTCTTTTTCCATTCGGTCTGTCCACTCTGCAATTGCTCATGTGTGGCCCAAAACGGCTTTGCCCTGATACGTATGTAACCGGCAAAAGCCGCTCATCCTGTACATCAATATATGTGCCGGAGCTTTGTTTTTGCATATTCTCGTCATGATTCATATCGGAAATTAAAACATCGCGGGACCCATAAAGGGTTCCTTTTTTTTATCGCTTAATGAAAGGACAAGTTTTTAATCATAGACTCTATCAAACCTCATATAAATGGTATTAACCAAATTTTTCTTAAAGGATGAACCAGATGGTCAAATTCGCAGCAAAATCTTTTGCAACTGTTGTCGCACTTTTTTGCTTAATTTCGGCGATTGCCTTTTCGAGTGTAAAAATCAGCCTATTGTCCTTCATTGGGGATGACCCATCAAGAACAGAGGCCTTCCTGTATGTCATGTCACTGGAAAACCACGCTTTAAAATCAAGTATTCCCGAAGGATTTGAGCGTTCTTTGGGAAGAGATATACTGGAACTATTTACAAACATCAATTTAAGAAACATGAAGACGTTTTTAATCAGTGAAATTCCGGGCCTGCATGCGGCAACTCCGAAAATTATTATAGCAGGGAAGGGAGCCGATTTTACGAATTTGCCGATCGAATCTCCTCCTCCGGATGATTTGGATGTATGGGAAGAAGGCAATGATGACCCGGTGGAGGAATCATCGCCACCAAAAAAGCAAACAACCACCGGCGAACCCGTCGTTTTCATCTATTCCTCGCATAATACGGAATCATTTCTTCCTCTTCTTCCAAATGTAAAGGACCCAAATCGGGCATGGCACAAAGAGAAAAATGTGACTTTGCTCGGGAAAAGGTTGGGAGAAAAGCTAGGGGAAAAAGGAATTAAAACATTGGTTAATGAGGTTGACATACAGGCGCTCCTAAAAAAAAGAAATATGGAGTATTTTCAATCCTATAGTGTTTCCCGGGAGATTGCTGTCGAAACAATGAAGCGGCATAAACAGATTCAATTTTACTTTGATATACACCGCGATTCATCGCGAAGGAGTGTTACGACCACGACTATCAATGGAAAAACATACGCCAAGCCCTATTTTGTGATCGGGAAGGAGCATCCTAACTATAAAAAAAATCTGGAGTTGGCTTCCCATTTGTTTAATGCCCTCCAGGAAAAATATCCCGGGCTGCCCAGGGGTGTATATGGCAAGACCAAAGCAGACGGAGATGGGGTATATAACCAGGACCTGGCAGAAAATGCACTTTTAATAGAGATTGGCGGCGTGGACAATACATTGGAAGAGCTCAACCGTACCGTTGACGCACTGGCAGAAGTGTTCAGTGAATATTATTGGGGAGAAGCGAAGGAAGCAAGTAAGGAGAAATGACTAAAAAATAAGCGGCTCAATGCAATATCGAAGATTGGGCCGCTCACGCGTTGATGGGCAATAAATTTTTATCAATGGACGAAGCGCCTGTATAAGGCGATAACTTTTCCTAAAATGGTGACATTGGAAACGATGATCGGTTCCATGCTTGAGTTTTCCGGCTGAAGCCGGACATAGCCGTTTTCCTTATAAAACCTTTTGACTGTTGCTTCGTCTTCTTCGGTCATGGCGACGACGATATCTCCGTTGTTGGCTGTGTTTTGCTGGCGGACAATGACAAAATCACCGTCGTGAATGCCGGCTTCTATCATGCTTTCACCAACAATTTCCAGCATAAATACCTGGTCGTCTGCTGGAACGAGGGATTCCGGAAGCGGATAATAATCCTCAATATTCTCAACTGCTGAAATCGGCAGCCCTGCAGTAACCTTACCGACAAGCGGAACATTGACGGTTTTTTGAACAATGGCTGCGTCATCCTGATTCAAAACTTCAATCGCTCTCGGTTTGGTCGGGTCACGCCTGATGAGACCTTTGCTTTCCAGCCTGGCAAGATGCCCGTGAACAGTGGAACTTGAAGCAAGGCCAACCGCTTTTCCAATTTCACGGACGGAGGGAGGATAGCCCTTTTTTTTCACTTCATCTTTTATAAAGTTTAAGATGTCTTCTTGCCGTTTTGTAAGTTTTGTCACCTTTTCACACCCTTTTTCCCATGATAAGCTGATTCCTATTATATCATGCGTCATATTATTAAGCAAACATGGGTTCGTAATTTTGTTGACACAAACAAACGTTCCTATTATAATATTTATAAAAGGCGAACACATTTTCGGGAGGGGAAATGAATGATCACATCCATATGGAAAAATTATTCATTCGTCATCATCTTTTTTATACTGTCATTGATTATGGGATTAGTGATGATTATTAGTTGGGAACAAGAGGATGCTTCCTTACATACTGTCAGTACAAATGTACAGGAAGACCGGCATGAGCATTATGAACTGACGTTGAATAAGCAGAAAAGATAATTTCCGTTCGGAGTTGAAAAGATGAAAGCCATTATTTACTGCAGGGTCAGCACGGATAAGGCCACACAGGAAACTTCATTGGAAAGGCAGCAGGAAGAACTGATAGCTGCAGCCAAAAGGTGGAAATTTGAAATAAGCGATATCATATCCGAAAAAGCAAGCGGCTATGATTTAAACCGTCCCGGCGCACTGGATATGCTTGACAAAATAGAGTCCGGGAAAATTGATGCAGTCCTGATTCAGGATGAAACGAGACTTGGCCGCGGAAATGCCAAAATAGCCCTTATGCATTTTTTACTTAAGCGAGGGGTAACATTGTACAGCCTGTCCCATAACGGAGAGCTGAAAATATCGGAAACGGATTCCATGCTCCTTGATATCGTGGCCATGATCGAAGAACATCAGCGAACATTGCATAACATCAAAATCAAGCGGGGAATGAAAAGGGCGGTCGCCAAAGGATATCAACCGGAAAAAAATTTGAAAAATCGGGGAAACCGAAACGGCAGGGAAAGAACGGAAGTACCGGTTGAGGAAATCTTCCGTCTTAGACAAAACAACATGACCTTTGAAGAAATTGCCGCCACAATGAGAGGGTTCGGTTTTAAAGTGTCCAAAGCAACGGTCCATAGGCGTTACAAAGAATACATGGAGCGGGCGGACAAGCGGGAATAACGAGCGGGCGTCAGCGGCGAGCGTCTTTTTGTTGATGTGAAATTCTGACATATCGAATGATATGTCAGGGGCATTGTTTTCGCGACGACATTTTAGTAAACTGGAGATAACTTAAGGTAAAAAAGGAGTTTGACTATGCTTTCAAAAGAAAAGCTTGCTAGGATCAATGAGCTCGCCAAAAAAGCAAAAGAAAACGGACTGTCCAAAGAAGAAGCGAAAGAGCAGTCAAAACTGCGCGGCGAATATTTGCAATCTTTTCGCGCTTCTATGAGACAGACAATTGAACAGGTCAGGGTGTTTGATTCTACAGGAGAAGAAGTAACACCTGAAAAACTTCGCTCTATCCAGCTAAATAAAAAATTGCATTAAAAGTTCTTTAAAAACATCGAACGCCCTTCGATGTTTTTTTATAGAATAAGAAAGCACGGGTTTTTTTCACAGAGTAAGAAAGTACAAGTTTTTTTCAGCGTAACATTTAGAGCAAAGTCTTTTGTTGTCCAGCTCCAACGGACAGGACGTCCCAGTGCCGCCAGCGCACAGGACGTTGCTGCTTGAGCCTGCCGACGCACAGGACGTGCTAGTGCAGGCGAAGCGACAGGATGTCGCTGCCTGAGCCTGCCTTTCATCGCCGTGTTTTCTTTTTATCTCATTGCGGAGCGCTTCAGTTTGTACGTCGCTAAACGGGAGCTTGCGCTTTTCTTTATACCCAAAAGTTGTGAAAACGCAAAATTAACTTTATGATATGTTATAGATTAATCTGAAAGGAAGAGATTTTACATGGGAAAGCACAGTATCACTGAGATTGATGCGTTAGCTATTAATACAATCAGGACGCTGTCAATCGATGCCATTGAAAAGGCGAATTCGGGCCATCCGGGTTTGCCGATGGGAGCAGCGTCCATGGCCTATGTATTATGGGCGAAATATATGAACCACAATCCGAAAAATCCTGAATGGTTCAATCGAGACCGCTTCATTTTATCGGCAGGACACGGTTCAATGCTTTTATACAGCCTGCTTCATTTGACAGGTTATGACCTTGGGATGGAGGAGATTCAAAATTTCCGGCAATGGAAAAGCAAAACACCGGGACATCCGGAATACCGGTATACACCCGGGGTGGAGGCGACAACCGGGCCGCTTGGCCAAGGAATCGGAATGGCTGTTGGAATGGCCATGGCTGAACGCCATTTGGCGGCTGTTTACAACAAAAAAGACTACAACATTATCGACCACTATACATACACGCTGTGCGGGGACGGGGATTTAATGGAAGGAGTGGCTTCCGAAGCCGCTTCGCTTGCAGGCCACCTCAAACTGGGAAAATTGATCGTATTGTATGATTCCAACGATATCACCCTTGACGGGGATCTTGACAAATCATTTTCCGAAAATGTCGGTGCCAGGTTTGAAGCATACGGTTGGCAATACCTCCGTGTTGAAAATGGAAACGACCTGGAAGAAATTTCTGAAGCCATCGAAACCGCAAAAGCAGATAGTTCCCGGCCGACACTGATAGAAGTAAAAACCATTATCGGTTACGGCGCCCCAAATAAATCCGGGAAATCAGATGCCCACGGCAGCCCGCTAGGCGAAGCGGAAATGAAGCTTGCCAAAGAATATTATAAATGGACTTATGAAGAAGATTTTTACGTTCCCGATGAAGTATACGAACATTTTGAACAGAAGACGATAAAACGCGGAGCTCAAAAAGAAGCAGAGTGGAAAGAACGCTTTGAAAACTATAAAGCTGCTTATCCCGAACTTGCAAAGCAATTGGAAGACGCCATCAAAGGAAAGCTTCCTGAAGGATGGGACAAGGATATTCCGACATATGCCGAAGGTTCCAGCTTGGCCTCGAGAGCATCGGGGAGCGAAGTCATGAACAGCATTGCCAAAAATCTTCCTAATCTGTTTGGCGGAGCTGCCGATCTGGCAAGCTCGAACAAAACAATGATCAAGGGGGAAAAAGACTTTGGCCATGCTTCCTGCGAAGGCAAGAATATTTGGTTTGGTGTCCGTGAATTCGGAATGGGCGCTGCTTTAAATGGAATGGCGCTTCATGGCGGATTAAAAGTTTTCGGCGGTACATTCTTCGTTTTTTCAGACTATCTCCGCCCTGCCATCCGGCTTGCGGCACTGATGGAAATCCCGGTCACTTACGTATTTACGCATGACAGCATTGCGGTCGGCGAAGATGGTCCTACACATGAACCGATCGAGCATCTCGCTTCACTGCGGGCAATGCCCGGCCTGTCGGTCATAAGGCCTGCTGATGCCAATGAAACAGCTGCAGCTTGGCGTCTGGCCATTCAATCAGAAAATACGCCAACGGCACTGGTTCTAACACGCCAAAATCTTCCAACATTGCCGTATACGGCGGAAAGAGCCAAAAACGGTGTTGAAAAAGGGGCCTATATTATTTCACCTGCAAATAAAGAGCAGGCGGATATCCTCTTGATTGCTACAGGCTCTGAAGTAAATTTGGCCATCAATGCCCAAAAAGCCCTCCAAGAAGAAGGCATCCAGGCATCCGTTGTCAGCATGCCGTCATGGGACCGCTTCGAACAGCAATCTGACGAATATAAACAATCTGTTCTCCCTCCAACGGTTAAAAAACGCCTTGCCATCGAGATGGGCTCATCACTCGGCTGGCATAAATATATAGGCGATGAAGGAGATATTTTGGCGATAGACCGTTTTGGCGCATCTGCTCCCGGCGAAAAGGTAATCGAGGAATATGGCTTTACTGTAAACAATGTCATTACAAAAGTAAAAGTGCTGCTTCACAAATAAGAGGGGAATTTCCCCTCTTTTTTGAGGTGCCTGTCACCGCCGGGATCCTCTTTTTCTCTCAACCTCTGATTTCCAGGTGTTTTTTTATATTCTTCAACAGCTCCATGAAAAAATCCCCTTCGAACTCGCTTCATACTGTTTAATGACCAACCATTTTCATCTTCAGCTGCGTTCGCAGGAAGTGTCAATTCCCAAAGTGATGTCCTTGATTAATAAAAGGTATGCCAACTATTACAACGCGAAGTATGGTTTGACAGGCCATGTTTTTGAAAAACGATTTTATTCCGGCTTGATTGTGGATAAAGAGGGAATGTTCAAGCTCAGCCGTTACATCCACCTCAATCCCGTGGAGGCGATAATAGTTAGGAATCCAGAGGAATGCGGATGGAGCAGCTTTCCCTTGTTTCATGACCCGCAGTTAGACTGTCCGGGATATTTGGATACTAGCCGCATACTGAATCATTATGGGGGCAGTGAGGAAACGAGGAGGAGACTGTATGATGAAGAAGTGATGGGAAGCAGGGAAGGTACCTTTCTTTAGAAAAAAGGAAAATAGTATGAATGGAAACCGCCGGGAATCCTATTCGACAAAATTCGGGAGTGACAGTGGTCCGAAATGACAAATTTTTTGCGAATGTTCATTTATAATAGTAAAAAACGGCGGGAGTGATGGAGCAGATGAGAAAATATTCAATTTATTTAATAAAGGATGAGTTTGCAGATTATTTCTATGGCCGTGAAAGTAAATTTTACAGATTATTTGCTGCGCAGGGGCTGAACATGAACAACGAGGACGACATTGTAAAACAGCAAATCAACTATGTAACCCGGCCTTTGCCCTTTTTGGAACTGCACAAGTTATTGTCGGAATCTGTACAGGATAAGAAAATTGTGATTAAAGGAAAAGTATATTGTACGGGAAATGCCAAAGGAAAAAATGGCGCAGAACTGGCAATTGAGGAGAATTCACTGTCCCTGCACGCCTGGGGCGGCTTTGAGTCTGAGTCTGTATTTTTCGAGGTGCTGCGAAAGTTTGAGGGCCATTTTTTTGCCATTGATCGGGAAAATGAGCGTTACGGCTGGGTAAAACCAGTAAAAGAAAGAAAATACATATGACATGGAATATCAAGTATTGTATAATATTCGGGGATTCAGTAAACTGGATGGTAGACAATTTGAAGGAGGAATTGCTGAATGGTTTTGAAATTGGTTCTAACGGGCGTACTGGCCCTTTTGGCCGGTGTTGCATTAGGATTTTTCATTGCCCGTAAATATATGATGGACTATTTAAAGAAAAATCCGCCAATCAATGAACAAATGCTTAAAATGATGATGATGCAAATGGGAATGAAGCCATCGCAGAAAAAAGTCAATCAAATGATGTCAATGATGAAAAAACAGATGAAATAAAAAAACGGACGAGCCCGTCCGTTTTCTTTTATTAATTGGCGGGCTGCTGCTGAAGTTTCGTTATGGCCTTAATATTGTATTGATGGATTAATGAGTCCAGTTCAGTACTGTATTGCAATACAAGTTGGGATGTCAAGCTTGAATGATGTGATATTGCAATTAATTGTTCCCGCTTTTTCGAAGAATTTGACCCATTTACGGGGGAGAAAAATCGGAAGAAATAAAGAAATTCTTTAGAATTGGTGTGTGAATGTGGTGCAGAAGGGAAACCCTTTCAGTGGGCCTTTTAGGCCGAGGCCGGTAAGAGAGGCTTTCAGCCGCAGAGCAAACCACCAGTTCACACTGGTGGTTTTGATTCTCAATTTCTAAACGTAACCTCTCCACCTTGCTTCGTCCCTTCTTGTTATTTTCAATTTGTCTATTTTTTTCAAAGAATAAAATTAAACATATTATATCAAAAATATATCCGTCTTTTCTACTACTTTGGTAAAAATAAATTGAAAAGTTCAACAAAATCCGTGAATTTTTTTTGATAAATGACTTTATGCTTAATATTAGATTGTCAGGCGAAAAAAATATATAATAGATAAATCCAACAAACGAAAAAGGATGGTACAATTGGGTATTTTACTTTCTTCCGTTTTGGCATTATTCATGGGGATCGCAGTTATGTTTTTGCGGATGAAGGCATCTAAAAAACCCGTTTCTGCCAAAAAAATCATACTCCCGCCCATAATGATGAGCACAGGAGCGATCATGTTTTTTCATCCGTATTTTCGTGTAACAGCTCCGGAACTTGTGGAGGCCGTTTCTGTTGGAATGCTTTTTTCCATTCTTTTGATTAAGACTTCAAAATTTGAAATCCGGGAAAATGAAATTTATTTAAAACGGTCAAAAGCATTTGCTTTCATATTGGTTGGACTATTGGCGATCAGGCTTGCCGCTAAATCAATCCTGAGCCAGGCAATCGATGTCGGGGAATTGAGCGGCATGTTCTGGATATTGGCATTTGGCATGATTGTTCCATGGCGGGTCGCCATGTTTTTTCAATATAAAAAATTAATGCTGAAACTGAATGATCATAACATAACTTCCCTTTCCTAAAAAAACATGACCCCGTCCCCTGCGGAGCCATGTTTTTTTAAAAGTAAGAAAGGGATAATTTTTCCTTATGAAAATGAGCCTCCAGCGCCATAGTTTATTCGAAGGAGTCTCGTTCAGCTCGTCGCAAAGCTGCACGAAGCTTATTCAAAAGAAGTAAACTCATAATGCTTTCAAGCAAGCTGCTTGGCTTATAAACCGCCGTGTTGTCCGGCTGCAGGCCACAGGGGGCTCTAGGTCACAAGCCAAGCCCATCGCTTTCGAAGGCAAACAACGCCTTCTGTAGTGCTGGTCTTGGGCTTGTGGCCCCTGCAGCCGCCTTCCGCATTTCCCTTTCTTTATCTTATTGCGGAGGGCGAAAAGGAAGTGCGTCGCCAAACGGGCGCTTGCGCTTTTCTTACAAATCAGTTCTTTTCCCGGGCTCGTCCCCGCTCCCGGTATCATTGCCGGTACTTGCTGTATATCCTACACGGTAGGCCGATTTTCTGCTGTTGCGGAGTGCTTTGGGCATTTGATACTGTTTTAAGCCATTTTGGTATTGTTTATTGTCGGTCAATGCTTTCTCCTCCTTTCTTGGGGGAGAGATCGATATTTTCGCCGTCCACATCATCCATTACTCCATCAATTGTGCCTTCCATGTACACATCACTTATCTGTTCATGGATAATGGCAAGTCCTTTGGAGAGTCTATCTCTTCCTTGGTAATCTTCATTGCGGTATTGTCTTCCTGCCAATCTCAACGAATCATCGGGGTTTTTCTTATCCACTGTTTTCCCTCCTTTTATCGATGTATTATTCTCAATTTTTTTCATTACATTCCTCTGCAGCAGGATTCATGCTTCTATATAATTGGTTGTTTATATTGCCGTATGTAGCTGCCTTGTCATGCAAAATGTGTTCCGAGGAAATAGCCGGAAAATGCAAGGAAAATACCCCCGATATAACTGATGGCTATATATAATGCCACGGATGCCCACTTCTTTTCCATGATTAATTCTGCAATTTCCACTTTAAAGGTCGAAAAGGTCGTAAATGAACCTAATATCCCGGTTCCGATCAACAGGCTTATTTCGGATTCCAATAACGCACCCGTGAGCAGACCGAGCAGAAAAGATCCGGTTAAATTAACAACAAGGGTTGCCGCAGGCAAGCTTCCCATGGGCTTTAATCTGTTTGCAATAAAATATCTGGCGAAAGCCCCGATGAAACCTCCTGCAGCAACAAATAGTATCGATTTCATTATACAGTTTCCTTTCGCAAGGACTTTTCCCCGATGCATACACCAAGAAAGGCAGCGGCCAGACCGAAGATGCCGCTTAATACAACATATAGAAGGGCCAAAAACAATGAAGTATGAAACAGTTCAACCGTTTCCATGCTTAAAGCGGAAAATGTTGTAAATGAGCCGATGAAACCCGTCCCTATTCCTGCGGCTGCAGGAGGTGGAAGCTTTTTGTTGTATTGCCAGCCTGTCAAAAACCCTAATGCAAAACAGCCTGCCATATTTACAATAAATGTTCCGTACGGGAGCCCACTGCTCCATAGTCCGCTTGTATAAAGGCCGACAAGGTAGCGGAGAATGCTTCCCGCGATTCCGCCTATTCCGACTGCGATGTAGTTCAATAGGGCCACCTGCTTTTCCATGAACGAAAAGGCCTCCAATGATGTATGGAAGCCTTAAAAAAAATGTTCATATGGGGTAATGTCAATGTTTAACTCGTTCATTTTTTTTCGGAGAAATTTATGGTCGCGCTTTGGCGTCGCCAAAATATAGCCTTTTATAATGATATCCAAAGTCAACCTGCTGGCATTCTCTTTCAAGGCCACCTCACCAATTTTTCCGGCTATTTTATGGCGGGCCACATCCCGGAACAATTCGGGCACCGGGCTGACAAGTTCATCAAGGAGCGCTCTTTGTTCCTCTGTCCAAAATGATTTTGTCTTTTCGACATAATATTCTTCCCAATCCATATCCGATTTTCCGTCTTCTTTCGGCAGACGCTTTAAAAATTTACGGAACATAAAAAATCCGCCAATGGCAAACAGCGTGATTAAAACGACTACCCAAAAAAGGATAAACACTAAAAACCAACCTTGAAGCATTTCTGAACCTCCCGAAAAAACTTGCCCAAACATATATTCATTATAGCCAAATAAAAAAGAAGCTGACAAGCAAAGGCCTCTTTCTGAATACGGCAGGAAGAAAGGGGTGGTGTTTTTTGTTCATTATTTTTGCCATGGGGTGTCTTTTTTCGTCCTGCGCCTGTATATAAGCGGCGAAAGGGGGTGAAGGCTTGGCAAACGCATTTTTGAAATCATCCAGATTAAGACTGGTTTTTGATCACGGTGTGGATGAGATGAATAATCCGATCTTGAAAAGCAAGACATTCACAAACATCCGCCGTGATTCCAGCGCTGATGAGTTATATGCTGCAGCGCAGGCGATCGGTTCCTTGGCGGCAAACGAAATTTGGGCCATCGAACGCAACGACAGCTATGACATTGACGAGTAATTACAAATGGGAGGTGAAACGGCATGAAAACATTGGAATTGAGCTTTTTGACGGGCGGCGGAAAAACCGCCACGATTGTTATCGATCAACCGAAAGAACCGGTTGATCCGTCTCAAGTAAAAACGGCGATGGAAAACATCATCGGAGCCGGTGTTTTTTTGGATAGCGGGGGCAATTCGTATACAGCGATGAAAAGCGCCCGGCTTGTTGATCGGACAGTCACTGAAATTTCGCTGGATTAACTTGAGGGCTTGGCTTTTGGCCAGGCCTTCAGCACTTTTAGGAGGTGGACCATTTGGATCAAATGCTGCCATTCATCAGCGAAGTTGGATTTCCGGCACTTGTTACCTTTTATTTACTGTATCGGATCGAGACGAAGCTGGATGCTGTTGTCGATTCGATCCAAAGTCTTCCGGAACGTCTCGTTTAGGCGCAAAGCCCGCTTATTGCGGGCTTTATTCGGATCGAATTTCTATTTTGAGAACAGGTCCATTTGCGATTTGCTATAATAGTAGGAAATCAAAATTGGAAACAGGGTGATCAGGTGAAAATTATTCATACAGCTGATTGGCATTTGGGAAAGCTTGTTCATGGGGTTTACATGACGGAACAGCAGCGGATCGTGCTGGAGCAATTTATAAGGCTGGTTGCCGAGGAGCAGCCGGACGCAGTCATTATATCCGGTGATTTATATGACCGCTCTGTGCCGCCCGTAGAAGCGGTGCAGCTGCTGGAAGATGTATTATTCAAAATTAACGTTGAACTGAAAACACCGGTATTGGCGATCGCAGGCAACCATGACAGCCCGGAGCGTCTCGCTTTCGGATCCTTGTGGTACCGGCACAGTCAATTTTTTATTCAAGGGCGTCTTGATCATTGCTTTCAGCCTGTGGACATTAACGGAGTCCATTTTTATCTTGTTCCCTATGCTGAACCCGGCACTGTCCGTGAATGGTTTCAGGATGAAAGCATTCAATCGTTTCAAGATGCTGCCATGCGCATTTTTGGCGAAATAGAGAAAAACATGGATTGTAATGCCATCAATATTTGCGTTGGCCACGCATTTGTAACAGGCGGCAAAACGACTGACTCTGAACGGGTATTGTCGGTCGGCGGTTCCGGCTGCATCGATTCCGACTGTTTTAGCCCTTTTACATATACAGCGCTGGGGCATTTGCACAGCCCCGATGCCATTAAACATGAATCGATTCGCTATTCCGGTTCTCTGTTAAAGTATTCTTTTTCGGAAGTAAACCAAAGAAAAAGCGTTTCTATTATACACATACAGCAAAACGGCAAATTTACCATTGAAGAGAAAACATTGACGCCTGAAAAAGATATGCGTGAATTGGCCGGATTCATGGACGAATTGCTGGACCCAAGCTTTTACAACACTCAAAAAACAGATGATTATTTAAAAATTACACTGTTGGACGAAGGCGCCATTTTGGATCCCATGAATAAGTTACGGACAGTTTACCCAAATGTTTTACATTTGGAAAGGAAAATGGAAGCTATTGATATAAAAAGGCAAGATTTGATCAGTCCCCATCCACATGGAAAGAAAACCGACCTGGAGCTTTTTTCGGAATTTTACAAGGAAATGACAACGAGCGAGTTTACGGATCAAAAAAGAGAACGAATGAAGGAAGTGTTGGCCAGTGTACAAAAGGAGGCGACATTTGCATGAGGCCGTTAAAGTTAATCATGCAGGCATTTGGGCCATATGCAGATAAAGAGATGATCGATTTTGCCAAATTGGAGAACAGGACAATGTTTGTTATTTCCGGGAAAACCGGTGCGGGCAAAACATCCATTTTTGACGGAATCAGCTTTGCCATTTACGGGAAAGCAAGCGGTGAAGACCGGGAAGGAATGGATCTTCGCAGCCATTTTGCCAAGGATGATGTCCCTACGGAAGTCTCCCTTGAATTTTCCCTTAGAAACAAAACGTATTACATATGGCGCTCACCCCAGCAACTCAGAAAGAAAACAAGGGGTGACGGGTATACCGTTGTGAACGCAAGAGCGGAGCTGTACATATTTGATGAAACGGGATCAAAAAAGCTCGTTGCCGCAAATGTTCGTGAAACAGAAGAAAAAATGAAGGAAATCATTCAGCTGGATGCCAATCAGTTCAGGAAAATATTAATGATTCCGCAAGGAGATTTTCGCAAGCTCCTGACTTCAAACAGCAAGGAAAAGGAAGTGATTCTTCAGCGATTATTCCATACGGAAATGTATAAAAAGGTTGAAGAAAAGTTGAAAGATAAAGCGAACGCCTTGAAAAACGAAGTCATCTCCGGAATGGAATTAAGAAGCCAGACCATAAAAGGCGCTTATACATTCGGAGATAACGAGCTGGAAGCAGCCATTTCGGAACCGACGCCAAATAAGGCCGCTGTTCTCCCTTTGCTGGATAAAGTAACGCTCCAAATGGAAGAGGAAGCCCTGCGGCTTACACGTAAAATCGAGCTGAAACAACATGAAAGGGATGAAGCGAAGAGAAAAGTACACGAAGCAGAAAACCTCCTTAAGGAAATGGAAGCTTTTGAAGCCTTAAAAAGAAAAAAAGAAGAGCTGGATCAAATGCAGCCTGTAGTGGAAGCCAAGAAAAGGGACATTAAAATGGGATACAAGGCCAACAACCTTGCTCATCAGGAATCAATATGCCAGCGTATCAATAAAGAATTAAAAGAGCATGAAAGCAAACTAAAAAAGCTTGAAGCAAACATTCAAACCGCTGAAAAGGAAAAAGCCAAAGCCGAAAAAAGGCTTGGGGAGGAAGAAGAAAATACAGAAAAACGGGATCAGTTAAAAGCTGAGCTTGTTCGGTTGGAATCCATTCGAAATGAAGTTTATTCTTATGCAAAACAGAAAAATGATCTTCTTGTCTTGGAGAATCAATTAAAGGGCACCCGTGAAAAATTAGCCGGAAATAAAGAAATGAATCAGTCACTTGAAAAAGAGATTGCTTTTTTGCAAAAAGAAATACAGATGCTGGGCCGGCTGCAAACGGAAACGGCCCAATTGGAACTGGAACAAGTGCGTTTGAACAATACGTCCCAAAAATTGCAGCAGCTGATTGGGGCCATGCAGGAAAAGAATGGCCTGAAACAGCACTTTGATAAGAAATCTCATGAATGGCATCATTTGCACAAAAAATTGGAAGATGCCCGTACGACATTAGGGCATATTGAAAACCAATGGCAATCCGGACAGGCTGCCTTGCTGGCAAAGCAGCTCGTTGACGGATGCCCCTGTCCGGTTTGTGGTGCTCTTGAACACCCGCAACCGGCACCAATAGCCGGGAACTTGTACAATGAAGAAGATATTCGGGCAGCCAAAAGCGACGTTCAAGCCATCGAAAAAGAATATTTTGAATTGGAAAGAACCATGATTGAGCTGAAGACTTCGATCCAATTAGCGGAACAAAACATGGGAAACCTTTTTGCAGAATTAAACATGCTGTTTCCTGACTTCACCCAGGATTGTATAGAGAGAGAACTCAAGCATGCAGAGGAAAGGCTGGACGCACTTTCAAATTTGCTTGCCAAAAACAAGAAGGCAATCCGCAAGCTTCCCGAAACCGAATTGCAGTTGAAAGAAAAAGAAGCTGTATGCAGAAAGCTTCACGAGGAACTGGAGCACTTGATGGAGGCGGAAAGGAACGAATCAAACGAATTTGCGGAACTGTCGGCCCATATACGGACCCTGACAAAAAGCATTCCGGAACAATTGTCCACAAAAGAAACGTATGACCAAAAAGTGGCTTTCCTCAAGAAACAATTGGATGCCATGGAGCAGGCCCGGAAAAAAGCGACTGAAGATTTCAGGCGTTATGACCAGCAGCTTGCAACACTTTACGGGATCCATGAAAACTTGCAGGAAACGATGGATGACCGCAAAAAAAAGCTGAATGTAGAGCGTGAAACATTTTTAAAGCAACTTCAGCAAGAAGGGTTCTCCAATTACCGCCACTATAAAAAGGCAAAAAGAGAGCCTGATATGCTGGAGAAGCTGGAAAAAGAAATACAAGCTCACGGTGAAGCGTACCGTTCCGTAACAGATAGATTAAAAGAATGCGAAAATCGCCTGAAAGGCGTTGTAAAGCCCGATTTGAAACAGCTTGAGGAAGAATGCAGCCAGCTGGAGCGCATTCTGGAAGCAATGAATGAACGGCAAACCAGCCTGATGATGAACGTAAAGAAAAATAAAGAGATCAAAGCGGCCATCCTGCAAATGGATAAACGTATTCAATCACTTGAGGAAGAATATGGGTTAATTGGTCATCTGGCTGATATTGCAAGGGGACAAAATGCTTATAAACTGACGTTTGAACGGTATGTTTTGGCCTCTTTCCTTGATGAAATCCTCATTTCCGCAAATAGCCGCCTGACAAAAATGACAAGCGGGCGTTATCGGCTTTTAAGAAAAAAAGACAAATCAAAAGGCAACGTTCAAAGCGGTTTGGAGCTGCTCATTTTTGATCAATATACGGGACAGGAGCGCCATGTCAAAACATTATCCGGCGGCGAAAGTTTTAAAGCGGCATTGTCTCTTGCTTTGGGAATGGCTGACATCGTTCAGCGCCATGCCGGGGGCGTATCACTCGAAACGATGTTTATTGACGAAGGGTTTGGAACGCTTGATCCCGAGTCGCTTGATCAGGCGATTGAAGCATTAATGGACATCCAGAGCAGTGGAAGGCTGGTCGGCATTATATCCCATGTTCCTGAATTGAAGGAAAGGATTGACGCCAGATTGGAAGTGTCCGCAGGGCAGAGCGGCAGCAGTACCGAATTTGTTTTTACGTAAAGGATGGTGAGCTGATTGGAAAAAACTTTTTTTATCGCGACGCTGACGTTCAATTGGTTTATAGCACTTAGTTTGGCTGTCTTCGCCTTTTTTGCGTTTAAGTTGAATTACATGCTGATTGGAATGTGTCTGGTGTTGATTTGTATTGGGTCTTGCATCGTAAATGTAAAATTTGCAAAAAAGTGGAGAGAAAAAAACAAAGCATAAACGCGGGAAGATCGTCTCATAGAATGAAACTATATACATTCCCATTCGTATATATGAGACAATACATGTTTGGGGTGGGAAGCATGGACGACTATGAGAAAAAAGTGTTGGAAGAAGTGCAGGAATGGAAAACAAATATGTACAAGAAATCGAGCCTTTTACAGCGTTTATCGAAACAGGCACAAACAAGAATGAGTAATTTGATTCCTGAAAAAGCCCACCGGGTGATTTCGGAAAGCATCAAAAATATGGTAAAGGCAACGATTTTGGGATCCAATATTTTAACAACATCAAAACCCAAGAAAAATGGAAGCCTTATGGAACGGGACCGGATACTGAACGAAAAGATTGAGATTTACCGTAAAACAGCTGTTGTCGAAGGAGCAGGGACCGGTGCAGGGGGAATCCTGCTCGGCTTGGCCGATTTTCCTTTGCTGCTCTCCATTGAAATGAAATTTTTGTTTGAAGCAGCCCATACTTACGGTTTTGATACAAAAGATTACAGTGAACGGTTGTTTATTTTGCATATTTTTCAACTTGCTTTTTCCAGTGATGAAACAAGAAGGGAAACCATGTATACGATCGAGAATTGGGAAAAGGAAAAAAACAGGCTTGTTGACATGGATTGGCGTAAGTTCCAACAGGAATATCGGGATTATATAGATTTGGTGAAAATGTTGCAGCTCATCCCCGGACTGGGGGCAGCTTTTGGGGCATATGCGAACTATCAACTGCTCGACCGGCTGGGTGAAACAGCCAGAAATTGCTATCGAATGCGCTTGTTGTCACAGTGAGGAAATGAAAAGTCTCTGTATAAACGGAAAAATAATGCTGGGAGCTAGCAGATGCCAACCGGCCTGCGATTTCCGTAAAAGGCGTTTTTTCCCCAAGGGGGAACGCCTTTTTGTTTTTTTGCAATCTCCATTTTCAACATCTTTTTGAATTTTACTTCCAGATCATCTATAATTGAGAAAGATTTTCAATTAATGATTGACAGCCGTTTTCCCAGTGATATAATGAGTATGAAAGAAGTGATAATGATTATCAATTGCACAATAACTGTACAGAAAATGTTGGTGGGTGATCAGTGAAATTTAAGTATTTGGTTCTATTGCTATTTTTATTATGTATTCTGTCTTTATTCATCGGGGTCAGTAACATATCTCCCCTGGATTTGCTTGATTTTCAGTCGGAAGAGACGGAAGTGTTTTTGATAAGCCGAATTCCGCGGCTTATATCCATCATTTTGGCAGGCGCGGGCATGAGTATTTGCGGCCTGATTATGCAGCAGCTGAGCCGCAACAAGTTCGTTTCGCCTACAACGGCCGGAACGCTGGATGCAACAAGACTGGGAATTCTTGTATCCATGATCTTCTTCGCGAACGCTGCATTACTTGTAAAAATGTCTGTGGCATTTGCATTTGCGCTGGCAGGTTCTTTTTTGTTCATGAACATACTCAATCGAATCAAATTTAAAGATGCCATTTTTATTCCGCTCGTCGGGATCATGTTTGGGAATATATTATCGTCTGTATCAACGTTTTTTGCATACAAGGCCGATGTGATCCAAAACATGTCAGCATGGCTTCAAGGTGACTTTTCAATGATAATGAAAGGCCGCTACGAGTTGCTGTACATAAGCATACCGGTTTTATTTTTGGCCTACTTTTTTGCCCATCGATTTACAGTTGCCGGAATGGGCGAAGACTTTGCAAAAAACCTCGGGCTTTCCTATAAGCAAATCGTAAATATCGGCCTGATTCTCGTCTCACTTGTGACGACCACGGTCGTATTAACGGTAGGAACGATTCCTTTTCTTGGTTTGATTATTCCAAACATCGTTTCTATTTTTATGGGCGACCATATGCAGAAAACCTTGCCTTACACAGCAATGCTCGGGGCCATATTTCTTCTTGTATGTGATATTTTGGGACGCGTTCTGATTTATCCATATGAAATTTCCATTAGTTTAATGGTAGGGGTAATTGGCAGCGGTATTTTCCTATATTTGCTTTTCCGGAGGAAGTCTTATGCGTAATACAATTAAAATGAGCATTCTCTTCCTCGTCGCCGTTGGACTATGCTTGCTGTATTTGTTTCATGATTTGAACGGAAGCTTTGATTATGCGCTTCCTCGTCGAGTCATTAAAGTTTTGGCCATGGTTTTGACCGGTGCGGCCATTTCATATTCTACGGTTGTTTTTCAAACAGTAACAAATAACCGGATATTAACGCCAGGCATTATTGGTCTTGATTCTCTTTATTTGCTGATACAAACTTTTTTTATTTTCTTTCTTGGATCCGAACATATTACAGTAGTAAACAAGCAAATCAATTTCCTTTTATCGGTTGGAGCCATGATTGTTTTTGCTTTGATTTTGTATCGGCTCTTATTTAGAAAAGGGCAACAATCGATATATTTTCTGCTCTTGGTTGGAATTATTACAGGGACATTTTTTCAAAGCATCAGTACGTTTTTGCAAGTGCTGATTGATCCCAACGAATTTCTGATCGTGCAAGACCGCATGTTTGCCAGCTTTAACAATGTCAATGGCGACCTTGTTTGGCTCTCCCTCTTGATCGTCTGTGCCGTTTTTGCCATTGGCTGGCGCTCTATCGGCTTTTTGGATGTCATGTTGCTTGGCCG
Source organism: Siminovitchia jepli (assembly GCF_047228825.1). Classification (NCBI taxonomy): domain Bacteria; kingdom Bacillati; phylum Bacillota; class Bacilli; order Caryophanales; family Bacillaceae; genus Siminovitchia; species Siminovitchia jepli. The sequence continues at coordinate 61,606 of NZ_JBFEGN010000001.1, read as the reverse complement.
CGATATCGCGGTCAATCTCGGCATAGCTTATGATAAAATTGCCAGAAAAACGCTTGTCATGACCGCTGTTTTGATTGCTGTTTCTACGGCGTTGGTGGGACCGATCACATTTTTTGGTCTGATTGTGGCAAATTTATCTTACCAATTTTTCTCGACATACAAGCACCGGGTACATATTACTGGGGCTGTCTTTATGAGTATCATCGCTCTTGTGGGAGGGCAATGGGCTGTTGAACGCATCTTTACTTTTTCCACGACGCTCAGTGTGATTATTAATTTTGTCGGGGGAGCATATTTCCTCTATTTACTATTAAAGGAGAGTCGATCATCATGATCATGGTACGGGGTTTATCGAAGTTATATGGAAAAACGAAAGTCGTTGAGGATGTATCGATAGACATTCACCGTGGCCAAATCACTTCTTTCATCGGACCAAACGGGGCCGGAAAATCAACATTGTTATCCATGGTGAGCAGGCTGTTGGACGCAGATACCGGAGAAGTGCTGCTGGACAAGAGAGATATGAAGAAATTCAAATCGGAGGAATTGTCCAAAAAGGTATCAATCCTTAAGCAGTCCAATTATTTAAATGTAAAACTGACCGTTCGGGAACTTGTAGCTTTCGGCCGGTTTCCTTATTCGAAAGGACGCCTGAGCGCCGAGGATCAAATAAAAGTGGATGAAGCGTTAAAATATATGGATTTGCTTCCTATACAGGATACCTATTTGGATGAACTGTCGGGGGGCCAGCGGCAGCGTGCTTTCATCGCCATGGTGATCGCCCAGGATACCGATTATATTTTGCTTGATGAGCCGTTGAACAATCTTGATATGAAACATTCCGTTCAAATTATGAAAATTTTAAGGAGACTGGTGGATGAACTCGGAAAAACAGTCGTGATCGTTTTGCATGATATCAACTTTGCATCCGTATACTCCGACCGTATTATTGCCATGAAAAACGGCAAGGTCGTAAAAGACGGGCCAACCGAGGACATCATACAGTCCGATTCTTTAAAAGAAATATATGACATGGATATCCCGATTAAAAACTTAAATAACTGCAGGATATGCGTTTATTTTAATTCTTGATTAAGAGGAGATGGGAAAAATGAAGAAATGGTTATTTTTCATGATGGCCGGTTTGCTGGCACTAGCATTAAGTGCTTGTGGCGCAAACAATGAAGCTGGTTCAGGCAGCGACGAAACAAATAACAAGGGGAAAAAAGATGAAACGATTACAATAGAGCATGAGTATGGAGAAGCGAAAGTTACCAAAAACCCCAAAAACGTCGTTGTTTTTGACTTTGGCATTCTGGATACGCTGGATGAACTGGGTGTAAAAGTGACTGGAGTTCCCCAAGCAACGATTCCTGCGTATTTGGACAAATATTCCGGTGAAGAGTATACGAATGTCGGCAGCTTAAAAGAACCTGATTTCGAAGCGATCCATGCATTAAAGCCTGATGTCATCTTTATTTCAGGCCGCCAAGCCGAGCTGTATGACCAATTTGCGGAAATAGCCCCGACCGTTTTCGTCGGTTTCGATTATGGAAACTATATGGAATCCTTTAAAAAGAATATGGAAACGGTTGGAAAAATTTTTGATAAAGAATCTGAAGTTCAAGCTGAAATAGATGATGTTGAAAAACAAATTGCCGCCGTCAATGAAAAAGCAACTTCACTGGATCAAAAAGCGCTCGTCGTATTGGCGAACGAAGGAAAAGCAAGTGCATACGGGCCAAGCTCAAGATTTGGCTGGATTCATGACGTGCTCGGTTTTAAGCCGGCAGATGAAAATATTGAGGTATCCACACACGGACAAGGAATTTCATTTGAATATATTTTGGAAAAAAATCCCGACATCCTATTCGTCATTGACCGGAATGCGGCCATTGAAGAAGATGCACCTCCGGCAAAAGAAGCGATTGAAAACGAGCTTGTTAAAAAGACGAATGCGTTCAAAAACGGCAAAATCATTTATTTGGATGCCGATTACTGGTATCTTTCCGGCGGGGGACTGCAATCCATGAAAGAAATGATCGGTGAGGTTGAAAAAGCTTACTGACCGCAGTCTGAATAAAATGCTCACCTCCATCCCAAAGTAATAAAAAAGAATTGGGGTGAGATCATTGGATGCAAACCGCGTCAAGCAAATACTTTCATCTTCTGCGGATATTGAAGTAACATACAACGGTGCTTCCGTTTGGATTGATCAATTGAATGAAAATGGCACGACCGCAACTGTACATTTGCGGGGAGCCGGTTCCATGAAAGAACCATCTACCGTGGACATCTCACAGTTAACCGAAGAATGACGGGCTGCCCCAAGGGCGGTCCGTCAGCTTGTAGAGAAAGTGGGTTTATTTTTCCTACAAGCTTTTTTTGTTTTTGTATTTTCAAGATATTCATTTGTTTTTTCATCCTTTATAAAAGGGAAAAAGACGCCCTTACACCTAGCCACGTCTGTCCAGGTCCAAGGCAATCTTCTCCATGTTCTGGCAGGCCCATGTGAGAAGCACCTGCTCGGATGCCTTTTGTAACCCCCTCACCGGCAATAACGAAGCCCATGCAGTTCTTTTGAATCTGCGAAGCTTCGTTCAACTTTCTCTTTTCTAAATTTGTATAGTAATTTTCCTTTTTATTTGACGGTCCAATCGTTCAGGATAGGGAACAGAGCATGAACATTTCCAGGAGTGACAAAGGCATCCGTGATAATATTAAATTTCATGCCATTCAACAAGGTGCCCTTTTATCAATAGGCCCAATTGGAATGATAGAGTCCCTAGTAGGTTTTTTAAGTCACAAAAAACTTACTCGAGCTGTTGTTAAGCAGGCGATAAAAAAATTCGGGGGTAAAATACCTGGTATAGGCACAATATATTCGCTGATAAACTATGTTTATACTTACGACAAAGCAGTAAAAGCGTTTAATAAAATTCCAGGGAATGCGTATTGGTGGAAATGAATAAAGATAAACATTCGAAAAATTCAAGAAGAACCAAGCTAATTATATGGATATACTTAGTCTTTTTGATACCAATGCTTATTTTTTTTATATATAATATCGTCAACGATTTGTATTATCAACCGATCAACTATACGAGTGCATTGGGGCTAGCTTTAGGCAATGTGGATTTATCAAAAATCAAGTTCAAATCTTCTGCTATCAGGTCATTCAAGCAACTATTTGAAAAAAAGCTTTAATGCCATAACGGGTTACTCGACTTATTGAATTGTGAAGATGTAGCAAGGAGGTTGTTTAGCATCGGTAAGAAAAGGCTTATTTGGATAACATCGATACTATTAATATGTGCTATTATATTTGCAGCATGGAACGTTTTTGCTTATGAAGAGTCTGAGAAATTTAACGGTTTTCCAATACCTAAATATGCAAAAGTAACAAAGAGTCAAAATGACTTTGAGGCATATACAAGAATAAGCACTTCAGAGACAAAGAAAGATGGCCTTCCATTTATCTATCGTTTACAAATTAAGGCACATGGTTGGGAAAAAATATTTCAAGAAGGTGCTTTGACAACTTATAAAAAAGATAATCATAAAATTGATGTTGTTGCTGAAAATGGTTACTTGTCGATAGGTATCAATAAAGAATAGTGCTTTTACGAGTGTCAAATAACCCAAAGAGAGATAGGGATTATTTGACACTAGTTTTGTAAGCGTCAAATAAAACCCACATTCCACTCATAGGTCCATCCATGTGATAATTTCTTTGAAATTATTCGGGAGATTTTGCGATGATCCTGAAAGAAAAAAGAATAGATTGGAAGGCGTGCATCATTATATAAAACAGATAAATTTAGAAAAAAGAAGAAATCAGCACTAGGCAAGCCGGGTTAATTGCAATAAACTTTTTGACATTGAGCAAAAATTCAAGGATACAAGTCATCGTGGAAGTTCCTCCCGAAACCAAAATTCCTTTTGAAGAGTGGATGGCCAAAAGAGTTGCCCGGAAGCCTTTTGCCTTGTTCGTTTGCCGTCACTACACTTCCGGACAGCCAAGTTATTCCCTGGAAGAATCTTTAAAATGAATCAGGCGTATGAAAAAACACGCCTGATTCATGGTTAAAATCTTTCGGACACATCCACTTCAGTCAACTGCGTATCGTCCATCTTGGGAATTTTGATCTCAAGAATGAGATCCTTAACCATTGCTGAAGCCCCTTTTTTCTTTACAAGGCTTGGCAGGACAATTGTATGGCGCTTTCCTGGTTCAGGCATATTTTCAATAATCGCCTGATTGGTCGTATGGAATATTTTTAACTGCTTTCGGGTTTCTTCATCAGGCAATTGAATCCTGATGAATATATGATCAAATGTTTCGAAGACATCTACATGAAATTTTTGCTTTTCCGTTTCGTTCGGCGGGGAGTTGTTCGTTGTTTGGAAGTTGAATGGAGCACCCGAATTTTCCATGTGAGGAGGAACATATTTTTTGATCATTTCAGAGATATATGATTGAATGTCTGCGGGATTCATTTTGTCGGCAATATTTTTCAATTCGTCGTTATTAAACGGAAACATGCCCCATGGAAACATCCTCCTCCCTCCCTTGAAACACCTCGGTACATTATATGTTTATGTAAAAGGTTCGCAACAAGGGAGAAAAAAAGCGTATTTATTTGAATTTTTTTTAAAGAGTAGTAAGATGGTATATGGATTTTAGTAATATAAATGAAAGAAGGATCGTGAACATGATTCGATAAAATATGATGCTTTCCAACGATTGAGATGCCAAGTTGGATAAAAGTTTGTCAAAATGATGACATTAAGCTTTTACTCGTTTCATTTGAGTGATAAAATGGATGTGCATTTATCCAAGCTTCATAAAAAGAGATGAAAATTAGAGGTTTAAATGGTGGAGGTTTAAACAAATGAGCAAACAAGCATCTTACCAAGATTCGCCCTGGCAGCAGTTTTCGGGACCAAATCTTGGGTATGTAATGGATTTGTACGAAATGTACATGAAAGATCCAAACAGTGTGGATCCCGAAATGAAAGAAGTATTTGACAAGTGGGGTGCACCGGCAACGGCAAAAACCGGCGCAACAACGGTCGGCCAGGCTGATGTTTCGTTTCAAATGCCTGCAATCCACAACCAACTGAGCAAAATTGTAGCAGCTGTCAAGTATGCGGATAACATCCGTACATACGGACACCTCATTGCGAATATTAATCCAATCCGCCGGAAAGAAAAAAATACGAGAAGGCTTGAGTTGTCCGAGTATCATTTAACGGAAGAAGATCTGAAGCAGATACCGGCATCATTTATTTCTCCCAATGCTCCATCAAACTTAAAGGACGGCTTTGAAGCCATTGAACATTTGAAGGACGTTTATACAAAACAATTGGCTTTTGAATATCATCATGTTCATGAGCTTGAGGAAAGAAACTGGCTTCAACAAAAGATAGAAGAAGGCGGTTTCTATCCGAAATTAAACAAAGAGGAAAAAAAGGCCTTGTTGACCCGCCTGTCAGAAGTGGAAGGGTTTGAAAAGTTTATTCACCGCACTTTTGTGGGCCAAAAACGATTTTCTATTGAGGGTCTTGAAGCTTTGGTGCCTTTAATGGATAAAGTCATCAGTTTGACGGTTGAAAAAGGTACGAGAACCATCAATATCGGAATGGCCCACAGGGGACGGCTTAACGTGTTGGCACATATCCTTGAAAAGCCTTACGAATTAATCTTTTCAGAGTTCCAGCATGCGCCAAACAAAGAATTGATTCCATCGGAAGGTTCCATCGGAATTACTTATGGATGGACGGGTGATGTCAAATATCACCTTGGCGCAGACAAAAAACTGAAGCATGGCACGACAGCAACAACCCGAATCACTTTGGCCAACAACCCCAGCCATCTTGAGGTGGTCAATCCAATCGTCGACGGTTTTACACGGGCAGCACAGGAAAACCGTCATGTTCCCGGATACCCTGAACAGGATATGGACAGTTGTCTTGCCATTGTCGTTCATGGGGATGCTGCTTTTCCCGGCGAGGGAATTGTGCAGGAAACGCTGAATATGGGCCGTTTGAGAGGGTATAATACCGGCGGTTCCATTCACATCATTGCCAACAATATGATTGGATTTACAACCGAGAGCCTGGACTCGCGTTCGACTTTGTACGCCTCTGACGTTGCTAAGGGATTTGAAGTGCCGATTGTCCATGTAAACGCCGATGATCCGGAAGCTGTTCTGGCAGCAGCAATGCTTGCCCACGAGTACAGGGAAAAATTCCATAAAGACTTTATTATTGATTTAATCGGTTACCGCCGGTTCGGCCATAACGAAATGGATGAGCCCATGGTGACAAACCCGCTCATGTACAACAAGATTAAAAACCATAAAACGATTAAAGAGCTGTATGCGGAACAACTGCTCGAAGAAGGCTATGTAACAAAGGAAGAAATCAGGCAAATTGATGAAGACATTCAGGCTGTTTTGCAAAAAGCTTACGATAAGGTTCCCAAAATAAAAGATAATCCGGATACAAAAATGAATCCTCCGGAGTATATTAACAAGCTGCCAAAAGTACAAACGGCCGTAAAGGAAGAAATCCTCGCAAAAATTAATGAAGAATTATTAAAGTGGCCGGATAATTTTAACGTATTCGGCAGATTGAAGCGGATATTGCAGCGCAGGGAAAACATTTTTAATGAAAAAGGGAAAATAGATTGGGCACATGCAGAAGCGCTTGCCTTTGGATCGATCTTGAAGGATGGAACTCCCATTCGTTTAACAGGGCAAGATTCCCAGCGTGGAACATTCGCACAGCGCAACCTCGTTCTTCACGACGTGGAAACAGGCGAGGAATACATCCCGATGCATCATTTAAGTGATGTAAACTCATCTTTCGTCGTCTATAACAGTCCTTTGACAGAAGCCGCGGTAGTCGGATTTGAATACGGCTATAACGTTTTTGCACCGGAAACACTTGTGCTGTGGGAAGCCCAGTTCGGAGATTTTGCCAATATGGCCCAAGTATATTTTGACCAGTTTATTTCTTCCGGCCGTGCCAAATGGGGGCAAAAATCAGGGCTCGTGATGCTGCTGCCACACGGTTATGAAGGCCAGGGCCCGGAGCATTCAAGCGGAAGGGTGGAAAGGTTCCTGCAAAGTGCTGCTGAAAACAACTGGATCGTAGCCAATTTATCAACTGCAGCGCAATATTTTCATATCTTGAGAAGGCAAGCAGCGATCCTTCAAAGAGATGAAGTCAAACCGCTTGTTCTGATGACACCCAAAAGCTTGCTGCGCCATCCGCTGGCAGCCGCAGATATCGAAGAGTTGACCAATGGCGGCTTCCAACCGATTATTGAGCAAAAAGGATTGGGAGAGAAGACCGAAACGGTTGAACGAATTATTCTTTGCAGCGGAAAAATAGCCATTGACTTGGAAGAGAGCCTTCAAGATGCAATAGATCCGGATTGGCTCCATATTTTAAGGGTGGAAGAATTGTACCCGTTCCCGAAAAAGGAACTAACCAAAATTGTTTCCCGCTATCCCAACCTGAAAGAGCTGGTTTGGGTGCAGGAGGAGCCTAAAAATATGGGCGGCTGGATTCATGCTGCGTCATACCTTTGGGATATCGCCCCTTCGGGTGTGAATATAAAATATGCCGGACGCCGCAGGCGTTCAAGCCCGGCGGAAGGTGATCCGACTGTTCACAGACAGGAACAAAACCGGATTATTAAAGAAGCATTAACGAAAAGCGAATAAGATTGATTTTACCCGTAAATTTTAGAGGAGGATTTCGAAGTGGCCGAAATTAAAGTACCAGAGTTGGCAGAATCGATTATGGAAGGAACCATCGCCCAATGGTTAAAAAAACCTGGAGACTCCGTTGAAAAGGGCGAGTATATCGTTGAACTTGAAACAGACAAAGTAAATGTCGAAATCATATCAGAAGAAGCAGGAGTCATCAAAGAATTAAAAGCAGAAGAAGGAGAAACCGTACAGGTTGGCGATGTGATAGCCATTGTTGAAGCCGGGGCAGCTTCAGGCGGCAGTGACCCGGCCCCGGCTCCGGCAAAAGAAGCCCCCCCCCAGTCTGCGCAAGCTGAACAGCCAAAAGCGGGTGCGCCTCAAGAGTCTAAACAGGAAGAGGACGAAACGGACCGTCCGATCGCTTCCCCTGCGGCGCGCAAATTGGCCAGGGAGAAAGGGATCAACTTGTCAAGTGTACCTACGGTTGATCCTTTAGGAAGGGTTCGCAAGCAGGACGTAGAATCCTATTCAAACCAGCCTGCCCAGCCGCAAACAGCGCCGGCTCCTGCTGCAGCCGCTCCAAAAGAAACTGCACAATCAGAGGAATTGGGCAAGCCGGTGGAAAGAATCCGTTTATCCCGCCGCCGCCAAACGATTGCCAAACGGCTTGTTGAAGTCCAGCAAACCGCTGCCATGCTCACGACCTTTAACGAAATTGACATGACTGCCGTCATGGAGCTTCGCAAAAGGAAAAAAGACAAATTTTACGAAGAGCACGATGTACGTCTTGGCTTTATGTCGTTCTTTACAAAGGCCGTTGTCGCTGCCTTGAAAAAATATCCGGCAGTAAACGCAGAACTTCAGGGTAGCGAGTTGATCCTGAAAAAGTATTATGACATCGGTGTGGCTGTGTCCACAGATGAGGGTCTCGTTGTTCCGGTTATCCGCGATTGTGACCGGAAAAATTTCGCTGAAATTGAATCTGACATTCTCTCGGTTGCCAAACGGGCGCGTGACAATAAACTTTCTTTAAGCGACTTGCAAGGGGGAACGTTCACAATCACAAACGGTGGAGTATTTGGATCATTGTTATCGACACCGATTCTAAACGGAAATCAAGTTGGCATTCTTGGCATGCATACGATTCAAACCCGTCCGGTAGCCATCGATGCAGAACGCATGGAAAATCGTCCAATGATGTACGTAGCCCTTTCATATGATCATCGTGTCATTGATGGAAAAGAGGCTGTTGGATTCCTGGTAACGGTCAAAAAACTGCTTGAAAATCCGGAAGACTTGTTATTGGAAAGCTAATGGGGACCCATAAGCGGCCCGCCAAATTGGCGGGCCGCTTTTTTTGCTGTTAAAGTATAAATTTTTATTAGCCTGTCCAGTCCAGCTTCTACGGACAGGACGTCCTAGTGCAGCCGGCGCCACAGGACGAGCTGTCCGTCGATGAGCAAGAGGATTGCGCTTTTGTTCAAATAAAAGAAGCGTGCAAATCGCACGCTTTATTGTTTATGAAATTGAATATAGATTTCTTTTGTATTTACGGATTCAGGCCGCGTTTCCTTATTTCCATTTTCAATAATCGAATCCAATCTGCACCGTGATTATTCTTCTTCGCGTCTCGGTAGGCTGCAACAAGCTGTTCGTTGCTCAATATTTTCATGCAGGCAAAAACCTCCTCGTGAAAGTTGAATAATTCTTACTTTTCACTTATCATTTTACCTGCTTTTTAAAGAAAAAGAAAGGGTTTTGATCGGTTTTTATCGACAATATTTGCAGTTTTTGATACAAAAATAGAGCCTCCGGACACGAAAGCTCCATTTATCAAATTCATCTTTATCCCGCTTTGACTGTCCGTAAGACTCCCGCCTCAAACTTATAGTAAACCGGAAAGAAAAGCCCGATTGGTTCGGGAGGAGATCGCAGGCTAAGAACGCCGCATCGTGCGGCAACGCCTGCATGCCCCATCCTGCGAGCTTATTTTACTTTATTTTAATGAGATCCAAACGCTCTTGACTTCTGTATAGTTGTTCAGCGCATAAGATCCCATTTCGCGTCCGAGGCCGGATTGTTTAAATCCTCCGAATGGAGACGCCGCATCAAACGCATTGTAGCAGTTCACCCATACTGTGCCCGCACGCAGGCGGTTCGCTACGTAATGGGCTTTTGCCACATCTTGTGTCCATAAGCCGGCCGCCAATCCATATTCGGTTTTGTTGGCACGGTCAATCAGTTCATCGAGATCTTCGAATGGCATGGCGGCAATGACCGGTCCAAAGATTTCTTCTTTTGCGATGGTCATGTCGTCTTTTACGTCGGCAAAAATAGTGGGCTCTACGAAGAATCCTTCTTCATGCGGCTTTTGGCCTCCGGCGAGCAGCTCGGCTCCTTCGTTAATCCCTTTTTCAATATAATTTAGTACCCGGTTCTGCTGTTCGGCAGATACAAGCGGTCCCATTTCAGTATTTTGATCAAGGCCGAATCCCTGCTTAATATTTTTGGCATGGGAAGCCATATCGGAAACAACGTTATCGAAATGTTTCTTTTGAATAAATACGCGTGATCCGGCAGAGCAAACTTGCCCCTGGTTAAACATGACGCCATTCAATGCACCTGGAATGGCTTTCGTCAAATCGGCATCAGGCAAAATAATATTTGGTGATTTTCCGCCAAGTTCAAGCGTAACTCTTTTGATGGTTTTTGCACAGCGCTCCATGATAAGCTTTCCGACTTCAGTGGACCCTGTAAAGGCAATCTTGTCTACTTCCGGATGATCAACCAGAGCTTGTCCGGCAGTTTCTCCGAAGCCCGGAACAATATTGACCACACCTGGCGGGAATCCGGCTTCTTCAATTAATTCTGCCAGGTATAGGGCGGAAAGCGGCGTTTGCTCCGCAGGCTTCAGCACTACAGTACATCCAGTTGCAAGTGCTGCCCCCAATTTCCACATTGCCATCAAAAGCGGGAAGTTCCAAGGGATGATTTGTCCAACTACACCAACGGCCTCATGGCGGGTGTAGTTAAAGAACGGGCCCGCAACGGGAATGGTTTGTCCGGTAATCTTTGTGGACCATCCCGCATAATAACGCATATGCTCAATCGCAAGCGGCAGGTCGGCATTAGTCGTTTCACGAATCGGTTTTCCATTGTCCAATGTTTCAAGTTGGGCCAACGCTTCCTTGTGTTCTTCCATTAGGTCGGCAAGCTTATACATTAATCGGCTTCTTTGTGCAGCGCTCATTTTGGACCATTTGCCTTCATCGAAGGCTTTGCGTGCTGCTTTTACAGCCCGATTGATATCTTCTGCTTCTCCTTCATACAGGGTTGCGAGCGTTTCGCCCGTAGCGGGATTGGGAGTTTCAAATGTTTTACCACTAGCACTCTCCACGAACTCTCCGTTAATATAAAGCTTTTTCGTACCTTGTAAAAACTTTTCCACTCTTTCGTTGACTTCCAATGTTACTTGACTCATTGAACTCCTCCTTAAAAAATTTTTCCAAGGATATCAAAAGCAGAAAACGCTTCCACATAATAGTTTACTACGAATATATGAAATTTACAAATAAAAGATTACGAGTGTTTTGGGCAAATCTTGCCAAGAAACGACAAACAGGATTGCTAGTAAAAAGAATATTTAGTAAACAACATATAATCCTTTACTGTTTTAGCTTAAACAACCTATAATGTTTTTAATAAGTCGTGATGGGAGGAATGCTTCATGTTGGATGAAAGATCCGCGTTAAAACTAAGATTGGAACAAATGAAAGATGTGGAAGAAAGGCTGATCATACGAATTCAAAAGGAAAGAGCGTATATCTTTAATCGACTAAGAGAACTGGATGCCCAAGAGTCAACCGGGAGGGAAGAGGCCGGGCAAGATTTAAAATTTTTGGAAAAAGCACAGCCCTATTTGGAAGCACCCAAGGATGATTCTGACAGAAAAGAAGTGAATGGAGCCAAGGCGAGAAGGGCACGGCCTTCCAGAAGAAGCAAAACGACGAAAATGCGTGACGCCGCAGTTAACATATTAAAAGAGCAAACCACTCCAATCAGGGGCGTTGATTTGGAAAAATTAATAGAAGAGCGCACCGGTTTTCAAATCGCCAATATGACGACCTTTATGAACACCATTATGAAAGCGGATGAAAAGATTTTGAAAGTCGGACGGGGTTTGTATACTTACCAAAAAGATGAATCTGATGAAAACTATGGTCCGATTTTACTTGGAACCGGGGAATACGACAATTCAATCAATGACGAGCATTAAAGCCTGCTGAAAAGCAAGCTTTTTTCTTTGATGCAGGAATTTTGATACAATAGGAGCGTGAAGGTTTAAGCAGTTTGCAAGCCAAGAAAGGATTGTTCGCATATTGTTAAATGAAATTCCCCAAAATATTCAACAAATTATCGAAGAAAGAAACAAGTTATTTTCACACTACAATCAGAAGCAAATTGGAGAAACCGGCTTTTTGGCGGAGGATCCCTCCCTTCTGGCAGATGCGGTCATCGCTTTGTCATTGGGAAAAAATATCTTGTTAAAGGGGCCCACAGGTTCGGGAAAAACAAAACTGGCTGAAGCTTTGTCCCATATTTTCAGGCAGCCGCTGCACAGTGTAAATTGCTCTGTCGACTCAGATTCTGAAGCTCTGCTCGGATTTAAAACAATTAGCGAAAAAGAAGGAAAAAACCGGATTGAGTTTGTTCCCGGTCCCGTCGTGAAAGCGATGGAGATGGGTCATCTATTGTATATCGATGAAATTAACATGGCCAAGCCGGAGACACTGCCCATCTTGAACAGCATTCTGGATTACAGAAGAAAATTTACGAATCCATTTACTGCAGAGGTTGTTCAAGCAAAGGAAACCTTTGGTGTGATTGCCGCAATTAATGAAGGATATATTGGAACCGTTCCTTTAAATGAAGCATTGAAAAACCGGTTTATCGTCATCGATATCCCATATGTCCAGGGAGAAGTATTAAAAAAAGTCATTAAACAGGAAAGTCTGTTAAAGGATGATAGGCTCATTCAACAATTCATTCGCTTATCCGAAGATCTTATCTTCCAGGTGAGAAACGGCCAAATCCCCGAAGAAGCGGCATCCATCAGGGCGTTAATAGACACTTGTGACCTGGCGGTTTTTATGCCGCCGCTTCGCGCTGTTCAAAGAGGAATCGCCGATAAATTGGAAGAGGACAGGGAAAGAGCGGCGGTGATAAACATAGCCGCCACTTTATTTTAAAGGAAGTGGTTTTATTGTTATACCGCTTTATCGATTTCAATGATAAAAAGATTGATTCCTTTCTCTTGCTGGAATTGGAGGACCTGGCGAAAACGCTCGCTAAAACGAATCATTACAAGGTTGATTTTCGAAAATTATCTTATTTAAGCTTTAAAGAGAAAAAAATATATGTCAGCCATTTTTGGGATGACCGCGCGGAAACCATTAAAATGGAAGGAATGAAAAGCGAAATATTTTTAAGAGCATTTGGAAATATCCATTTTACTGATTTTCCGGAGATTGAACATTTTACCAACTTTGCGTCCGGTACGAAAATTCCAAGCTTCGCCCGACAGTTGCTCATGTTGGCGGAAGATATAAGGATTGAGGAAGAGTGTAAACGCAAGCGTGAAGGAATGAATCGGGAATTCCGCACGAGACGAGCCGTTTATATGGATTACTTTGAGTCGCAACTGGCCGTAAATCTTGAAAAAAACTTATTGCCGGACGCTTTTTTTAATTTCGTTTATTTATTTTGGAATACGAATAAACCCATTGTTGGCGTTCCTTCTTTCCGAGCTGAAATGGACATGAAAATGCCGCTGTTTCTGGAGAAACTTGAAAAAGCGTTTGAAGCCAAGTCCACGAAAGATTGTGCCGCCCTTTGTTCAGAAATTGTTGAAATGGCGGAGCCGCTTTTTCCCGGGGATATGATCAATGAATACTTTCACTTGCCGGTATTATCCGGGAATCGCCTGACGGCAGCTCGAACAGATCAAGCGAAAAAAATTTCCCTTGAAAACAGTGATCCGGCAAATAAAAACAAGAACGGAGACATCAATACCTTCCGGGAGGAAATGAAAACGTGGCATCGCGAGACAGAAAAAGAAGGAAAAAACCATTTTCATTTTGACTTGGAACGGGGAACGCCATCAAATGGGCAAAAGGGCCATGCTAGAAAAGGAGATCCGAACCAAACCGAAATAACTATCATTCGGGGAAAAAGCGGAAAGTCCGCTTTCAACACGGAGGCCGATACAGGCCTTGAAGGGGTTGAAGGAATCGAACAAGTGCAGGAAACATACCGCTATGGCGAGGCGAATAAACATGCGAAGGCCCTTTTTATACCTGCCAAAAAACCCGATGCAAACGCTGCTTTACAATACTCTCAACTCCGGGAAGGGGTTTTATTCTATAAAAGAAAGCTAAAAAACATCATCGAACAAACGTTGGAAAGGAAAAAGTCCGGACCGCGCACAAACAGGGAAATGGGACGGCTCGGCAAAAATCTCATTCCGTTTTTTACGGAAGCGTATCCAAAGTTATTTTATAAAAAAGCGGAACCTGCCAAGGAGATTGATGCCGTTTTCAGCCTCTTGGTCGATTGCTCGGCATCGATGGCAGATAAAATGACCGAAACGAAACGGGGAATCATCTTATTTCACGAAGCGTTAAAATCCGTTCATGTGCCGCATGAAGTGACGGGATTTTGGGAAGATGCAAACGAAGCCACAAAGAATGAACAGCCGAATTACTTTGACAAGGTCATTTCATTTTCCCATTCCTTAAACCAGAAGGCAGGACCTGAAATCATGAGGCTTGAAGAAAGAGAAGACAATCGTGATGGTTTTTCCATTCGTATAACGAGTGAAAGCCTTCTCCAAAGGCCGGAAAAACAAAAGTTCCTTCTCATTTTTTCTGATGGGGAACCGTCTGCATATGGCTATCATCAAAACGGGATCATTGACACCCATGAAGCCGTAACAGAAGCAAGAAAAAAAGGAATTAAGGTATTGAACATCCTTCTTTCCACAAACGGAATGGATCCCGGGCAAGAGGAAGTTTTTAAAAACATTTATGGAAACAAAAGCATCATGGCAGAAAAAGCGGATCAACTCCCCGACATCCTGTTTCCGCTGCTGAAAAAATTGCTTCATCAATCAATCAATGAATAGCCTGCGTTTTCATTTTTGCAGGAATCGCTGCAATTAATATTGCAACTTAAGGGAAAAACCTTTTTCATTTTCCGCTGTTTATCGTTATACTGGAATTAGCGAATAGAAATCGGGTGTTGCACATGTTAGATCTTTTTTTACAGGACTCCTTTGCAGAATGGCTCGTACCGCTGACAATTCTTATTATGTGGATGATCAGCTTGGGGATTATTTCCCTTTCCAGTCCTGTAAATACACAAAATCACTATCAAAACATCAAAAAAGATCATATTGTTCTCGAAACCGCAGCTTGTGATGAACCTGCACCGCGCAGGTGCCTCCTGCTCATTAAAACGGTCAGGAGGAAAGTAAGTCCTGATGATGCAGATGGACATGGGCTCCTTCTATTTAAATAAAAATTTAAATAGAAGGGTGGATGCAAGTGCAGAAAAAAATATTTCTTTTAACTATAGTGATCGTGACATCCGTTATGCTGGGCGGTTGTTCGGGTGTTGCAAATGAGACAGGCGTTTTTTATGATTTTTTCGTTCGGCCGTTTGTCTGGCTGATTCACGAGATTGGTACGGTTCTTAACGGAAACTTCGGGTTGGCGCTGATCATTATGACATTGTTGATTCGTTTGGCTTTAATGCCATTTATGCTGAGAACCTACAAGAACCAGCAGTTGATGAAAGTGAAAATGGATAAGATGAAGCCCGAAATGGAAGAGGTTCAAAAGCGCTCCAAAAAGGCAAAAACACCGGAAGAACAGCAAAAAATTCAAATGGAAATGGTGGAGCTCTATAAGAAACATGGAGTAAACCCATTAAATATGGGATGTTTGCCGATACTGATCCAAATGCCGATATTGATGGGCTTGTATTATGCAATCCGCAGTTCCACAGAAATTTCTTCCCATACTTTCTTGTGGTTTAATTTGGGGCAATCGGATATGATTATGACGTTCCTTGCCGGCTTGGTCTATCTTGCTCAAGCGCAGATTTCGCTATCGACAGTGCCGGAAGCCCAGAAAAACCAAATGAGGCTGTTTTCCTACATGTCTCCGGTGATGATCATATTCATCTCATTGAAGGCTCCGGCAGCATTACCGTTATATTGGGCAGTTGGCGGTATATTCCTGATCATCCAGACCTGGATTGGACGGAAATACTATCAGCAGCATCCGGAAAAAGCCAGGGAATAAATATTGATTACGAAAAAATGACCAGGGTTTTTTAACCCGGTCATTTTTTCATTTTGTCGGTGTCCGTGCAGTCCGTACGCCGCTAAACGGGGCATTCCGCTTTTCTCATTACCATCCGCGACTCGCTCCGCCTCCGCCGCTTGAACCGCCTCCGCCCGATCGCGGAGCACCGCCTCCGCCGCGGCCTCCGCCGTTTCGAAGGATGGCTGCGAGCATTCTGAGCAATGACAAAGTAAGGGCTCCGCCAAGAAAACGCAAGTCCAAAAAAACAAGCCCCATAAATATCAAAGTAATTATTAAAACCGTTATGAATGAAGGCCCATCAGCTGTTTCCGTATATTCAAAACCTTTTGCGTTGGCCTCTTTATCCAAATTGTATTCTTTTCCCACTTCATTGAATAATTGTTTATACGTATTGATAATGGCCAGATTAAGTTCATTTTTCTCCAAGTAGGGGAGGGCGTAACTGTCCAAAATTCGTCCGATTTTCCCGTCGGGAAGCGCACCTTCAAGCCCGTAGCCGACTTCGATCCGGATTTTCTGTTCTTGAAGGGCAAGAAGAATCAGCACACCATTGTCATGTTTTGCCCCGCCAATTCCGTATTGCCGGAAAGCCTCCAGGGCGTACTCATCAACCGGCTTATTTTCCAGCGACTGGACGGTTAAAACCGCAATTTGCGCTTCTGTATGATCATCCAAATATTTTCCCAGTTCCACAAGTTCCTGCTTTTCATTGTCCGAAAGCACATTGGCGAAATCCTGTACATAAATGTCCCCGACAGGATTTGGTATATCGGCGGCAAAAGTGTGCTGCCCTTGTATAGAAAAAAGAATGGGCAAAAGGAAGAGGAGGTAAAAAAGGATCCTTTTCATTCCTCCCCATTCCTTTCAAAATGGACGTCCGGCACATTTTGCGCCCCTTCATTGGCCTTAAAATATTCCTTTTTCTCAAAGCCGAATATGGAAGCTGTAATCCGGCCCGGGAACTGCCTTACCTTTTTATTGTAAACTGTTACCTGATCATTGTAATCTTTTCTTGCCACCGCAATCCGGTTTTCTGTGCCGGCAAGCTCGTCCATCAATTGGGTAAATTGCCTGTCGGCTTTTAATTCCGGGTAATTTTCGGAGATGACAAGCAGCCTGCTTAAGGCAGTAGTAAGTGCAGCATCTGCATTTGCCTGTTCTTCCGGCGTTTTTGCCCCGACCAGTCTTGACCTTGCTTCCGCGATCTCAGTGAGAACCTTTTCTTCATGGCCCGCATATCCCTTTACCGTTTCTACCAAATTGGGGATCAGATCAGCCCTTCTCTGGAGCTGGTTTTCGATTTGCGCATGTGTCTTCTCCACCTCTTCCTCAGCATTGACAAATCCGTTGTAACTGCCCAATAAAGGGATCAGAATAATGGCTAGAATCACGACGATCCCGATAATGGCACCAAAGCTTCTTCTCATTTTTTTCACTCCTTGCTAGTATTATATCGAAAAAAGTCAGGTAAAGTTTCATTTTTTTATTCATTAGTCCAAACAACGGAAACATGTTACAATTTTAACATACCGGTGAACGGGTGTTAGGAGGAGATGGAGATGGAAGGAGTACGAGACAAACTAAGGCGTCCTTTGCAGGATTTGCGGATCTCGGTAACAGACAGATGCAATTTCAGGTGCCAATATTGCATGCCTGCCGATATTTTTGGGCCGGATTTTGCATTTTTGCCGAAAGCGGAAATTTTATCATTTGAGGAAATAGAAAGGCTCGCAATTGTGTTCAGCAAATTGGGCGTCAGGAAATTAAGAATAACGGGTGGAGAACCGCTGCTTCGAAAACATATCGCCTCCTTAATATCACGCTTAACCAAAATAGAAGGAATTGATGATATCGGATTGACAACAAACGGAGTCTTGCTGGCGAAGGAAGCGGATAATCTGAAAAAAGCGGGGCTTAAAAGGGTAAATGTCAGTCTTGACGCATTAAATGATGACATATTTAAAAAGATCAATGGCCGCGGTGCGGGCTCAAAGGTCGTTTTAAACGGGATAGAAGCCGCCATTCGTGCAGGCTTGGGGGTAAAAGTGAATATGGTTGTCCAAAAGGAAGTTAATGAAACTGAAATCATTTCAATGGCCGAACACTTTAAGAATATGGGTGTCACGCTCCGTTTCATTGAATTTATGGATGTAGGCAATACGAACGGCTGGAACTTTCAAAAAGTGGTCACGAAAAAAGAAATTTTCGACCGGCTTGCCGGGCATTTTGAATTGGAGCCAGTAGATCCCGACTATTTTGGAGAGGTTGCCAAACGTTACAGATACAAGCATTCAAATACGGAAGTCGGATTCATTACTTCCGTATCGGAATCATTCTGCAGCAGCTGTACAAGAGCACGCATCTCCGCGGACGGAAAATTTTACACATGCCTGTTCGCCTCCAAAGGACATGATTTGCGGGCGATTTTACGAACCCATCAAGACGAGGCGCCGCTCATTGACAAAATACGTTCGGTTTGGGAAGGAAGAACAGATCGTTATTCCGACGAGCGTACGGAAGAAAGTGCAAGATTAAAATCCAAAATTGAAATGTCTTATATAGGCGGTTGAAGTGAGGGGGGAAAGTTGATGGAAAAAAGAAAACCCATTTGGGTGCGGGATGCTGTTGCCGCCATGATGGAATTTAAAAAAAGAGGGGAAAAGGAATACGTATCGCTTGATGAATGCGATGGCCGCTTTTTATCAGAGCCGCTCATTGCAGATCATGATGTCCCGCCCTTCAATCGTTCGCCGTACGATGGATTTGCGTTAAGATCAGCCGATACCGAAAACGCTTCCCGCGACAACCCGAAAAGATTTCAAGTGATTGATGAAATTGGAGCTGGCAAAGTGAGCAGCCAAACAATCGGTCCCATGGAAGCCGTCAGAATCATGACAGGCGCGCAAATTCCCGAAGGAGCGGACTGTGTCATCATGCTGGAGCTTGTAAATGAACTAAATGAAGAAGGGCAAAGCTTTATTGAGATCAAGCGGCAGCTAAAAAAATGGGAAAACATCTCCTTCCGGGGAGAAGATGCGAAAAAAGGAACGCCTCTTATTGAAAAAGGTGTCCGTATTAACCCGGGGATCAAGGCGCTGCTTGCCACGTTTGGCTACAGCAAAGTCCCTGTCGCCAAAAAACCGCTTATCGGGGTCATTGCAACCGGAAGTGAGCTTCTCCGGCCGGAAGATGATTTGGTCCCGGGAAAAATCCGCAACAGCAACGGGGTGATGATCGAATCGCAAATTTTGCGGGTGGGGGCGCAATATAAACGATATGAACAGTGTGCCGATGATTTGGAAAAACTGCATGACACTATTTTGCAAGCGGCTGAAGAGTGTGATGTCGTCATCACTACCGGCGGGGTATCTGTTGGGGACTATGATTACTTGCCGGAAATATATAAACGAATCGGAGCGGCACTTCTCTTTAATAAAATAGCAATGCGGCCCGGAAGTGTAACGAGCTGCGCGGAAAGGAACGGAAAATTGTTATTTGGATTGTCCGGCAATCCTTCAGCCTGTTATGTCGGATTTGAACTGTTTGCCGGACCCTATATAAAATACTGGCTGCACTCGGACAGGCCCTATTTAAGGACGATTCAAAGCACATTAAAAACCGATTTTCCAAAACCGAATCCTTTCAGCCGCTTCGTTCGGAGCCGGGTCTTGCTTGCGGATGGAAAGGTGTATGCCGAGCCGGTTGGCTTGGATAAGTCGGGGGTCGTTACATCCCTTGCATGGGCAGATTGTTTCATTGTCCTTCCCGGAGGAACGAGGGGATTTCAGGCTGGAGACCAAGTTGATATCATGCTTCTTGACGATGCCCAAGGAAGTGACAAGCCGTGGCAGGAACCAAGGTTTTCCAAATAACGGGATATCAAAACAGCGGCAAAACAACAGTGATGGAAAAGTTGATTACAACATGCAAAAACCATGGTCTTACAGTCGGAACGATTAAGCATCACGGACACGGCGGTTGTCCGGAAAGAATATCGATAGAAAAAGATACGGAAAAACACCGCCTGGCCGGTGCAGATATTACCGCGGTGGAAGGCAGTGGTGTATTGCAGATGGAAGCCCGGAAAGATTCGTGGGAACTTGAGGAGATCATCCAATTATATAAAGGTTTTTCACCGGATATTATTTTGGTGGAAGGATATAAGCATCATGCGTATCCGAAAGCAGTCTTGTTAAGGGATGAAAACGATTCGGGTTTGTTGGCAGAGCTGAATCATATTGAGGCAATTATAGGCAAACAGCCACTGAACTTGGACACAAATGCCCCTTTTTTTCTGCTTGATGATTTGGGCCCATTTCTAAGTTGGTTTATGGAGCCATTATTACATAAAGAGAAAGACCGGAATTGACGTTCGGGTCTTTCTCTCACTTTTACATAAAGCTGATCAATGTAATTTGTTTTCCACTTCATTGCATACTTCTTCGGCAGACAAGCCACTCGCTTCAATTACAGGTACTTTTGTTGTGGTCGTTTGCATGCCCATGATGTTGGAATCCATCCCGGTCACAACACAGCAGTTGCAGCCGTCCAAATCAGTCGCATTCGTCAGTGAAACGACATCATAGCCTTTTTGCTGAAGCGCTTCCGTAACGTTCGTCAGTCCTTCCTCCACGCCAATTCTCACCAATCAACACCTCCTTGCTTATCCTATCCATATCCAACTCGTATGAAAAATAAACAGCGGGAGAGCTTTTTGATGGAGTCAAAAACGGGAGAATTGTATAATGAAAGACAAGTTTTTATCGCGTATAATGAAAATTGCGGATTATCGTTTGGGGGATTCAACATGGTTCAAAAATGGGAAATCATAATTATGAAGGGCGAAAGTGAACCGTGGTGGTTTTTTTCCGGGTGGAAGAAGGATATATTGGCCACTTATGTATTTTCAGACAAAAACAGCGCCTTTGCGAAGTACGGGGCTCTATATGGACAATTCATTTCCCGGCTTGATCACGTGAAAATAAAAAATACATCCATGGCGGCATTTTGGCAGGCCGGAGATTATGTATACTGTGATTCTTGTGATGAAGACTTGCAAATCTATTACGGGCTGCTCATTTTTTTGAACGGGGAACCTTATTCTTTTTCCGAAGAAGACGAACAGCTTATTTTTGGTTCAGAAAGAGAGATATTATGAGCGCCTTAACATCAAAACAACAAACACAATTAACAACCGTATACGGCGTCCTTTTTGCCATCAGCGGCAGCCATTTGATCAATGATTCCATTCAGTCTGTTGTACCGGCGATGAACCCGATTTTTGAGCAGCATTTAAACCTGACGTTTGCGCAAATCGGCTGGATCGCTTTCGTATTAAACATGACTTCCTCTGTCATGCAGCCGGTATTTGGCTATTTTGCCGACCGGAAAGCAACGCCGTTCCTGCTCCCGGCAGGCATGTTGATCAGCACGTTCGGTCTTATCGGTTTTGCTCTATCATCCAATTTTTATATGATATTGGCATCTGTCTTTTTCATCGGGATCGGTTCGGCTGTTTTTCATCCGGAAGGGTCGCGTGTAGCCTATATGGCAGCCGGGTCGAAGCGCGGGCTTGCCCAATCCATTTACCAGGTCGGGGGCAATTTCGGCCAGGCGCTTGCGCCTGTATTTACAGCCTTCATTTTCGTTCCGCTTGGCCAAAAGGGCGCTTTGGCTTTTGTAGCCGTGACAACAGTTGGCATTATCATGCTGACGTTTGTATCCAGATGGTATAAGGGACAGCTGCAAACCGCCGCTTTTGCGAGAAAAGAAAAAACTGTTCATAAGAATGGTTCACCGATTCATCCGAAAATTAAAGCAGCGATTGTCCTCCTTGTTTTTCTTGTATTTGCCAGATCATGGTACGTAGCAGGGATCAACAACTTTTATCAATTTTATTTGATCGAAGATTACGGAGTGACGGTCCGGCATGCGCAATTATATGTCTTTATATTCATGTTTGCCGGTGTGCTTGGCACATTTTTTGGCGGGCCGTTGGCGGACCGGTTCGGGAGAAGAAACATTCTTTCCGTGTCGATGATCGGCGCAGCACCATTGACGATTGCCTTGCCGTATGTCCCGCTTCCGCTAATTATCCCGATCTTTTTTCTGATAGGCTTTATTTTGCTTTCCAGCTTCAGCGTTGCTGTTGTATACGCCCAGGAGCTGCTGCCCAAAAAGGTCGGTATGGTATCCGGACTGATTGTCGGCCTCGCTTTTGGCATGGGAGCGGTCGGTGCTGTAGCATTGGGTATGCTTGCCGATATTTATAACATTCGTTTCGTGATGATCCTTTGCAGCCTGCTTCCTTTGGCCGGCATTTTCACATGGCTTCTGCCAAGCGATGACAAAGTAAGGGAACTGACTAAACATGTGTAGCTTTATTACGTAACAGGCGAGTACCTGAAGAGCATACAGGACGGTAGAACTGACTAAACACGTGTACTTTATTACCCCCGTCTGATGCCGGGGTTTTATCTTTGCTGAAAAGTATATATGAATATAGGTAAAAAACGCCGGCTATGTGCGCTTATCTTACACAATTGGGGGTGTTACCACGGTCATTTACAGGTGCGGTATTTTGGGGAACCTACGATCCCGTTTTGCATGCGCTCCGGGAACTTAGAAATACAATCCGGTTTTGCGCAAGCACGATCCGGAACCTCGAAATACGATCGAGTTTGAGGGAAATACGATCCGGAACCTCGAAATACGATCAAATGCTATTTTCGGCCAACCTCCCCCCTCTTCCTTTTAAGAAATGCGCTTGCGCTTTTCTTAAAAATAAAGGGATTGGGGGAATTTTTATCGAATACAAAGGTTAATATACGAAAATCCGGGAGGAGTGCATATGTCAAGAATGGCGGAACCGGCACCTGAAAACACCCTTGGCATTTTGGATATGGATGTTACGGCCCTGATTGACCAATTGCAATCACGCAGCCTGACATCAGTGGAAGCTGTAAAAACGTGCATTAAGCATTTGGAACATGCGAATCCAAAAGTGAATTGTCTTGTGGAAAATCGCTTTGGGGAGGCGTTGGAGGAAGCAAAAGAAGCAGACCGCCTTTTGGAGAGCGGAAAGGCTTCCGGCGCCTTAACCGGCGTCCCGATCAGCATGAAAGAATCTTTTGATGTTTCAGGCATGAAAACAACCGGAGGACTTAAGCACCGAGCGGGGGCCGTTGCCCAAAATGACGCAGAGGTTGTCGCGGCCTTAAAAAAAGAAGGAGCCATTATATTGGGGAAAACGAATACCCCGGCCCTTTGTTTTTGCCAGGAAACAGATAATAAATTGTTTGGAAAAACAAACAACCCCTGGGACTTGAACAAAACCGCCGGAGGTTCATCCGGGGGCGAAGGGGCATTGATTGCCGTTGGGGGTGCGGCTGCAGGAATCGGATCGGATATTGGCGGGTCGATTCGTTTTCCCTCCCATTTCAATGGAGTAGTCGGCTTCAAGTCGGGAAATGGCCAAGTTTCCGATACGGGCAGTTTTCCGGATATCGTCCATCCCATCCAAAAAAGAATGCTCGGGATCGGTCCCATGGCCAAGTCAGTAAGGGATGTGCGGTTGATATACTCACTCATTTCAACACAACAGAAAAGTCCATCAGCCAAACTTTCCGATATCACCATTCATAAGCTTCCTGCAAATACCTATCCGCTGGGAGAATCTTCCGGCCGAATGATCCAAAAGATTGCCGATTATCTAAATCAAACATTTTGGGTAGGGATTGAAATTCCCCCTTATTTTCAAGAAAGTGCAATCATCTGGCAGGAAATCATGTCTGTGGATGGGGGAAGATCAGTTGCGGATACAGCCGGATTTCGGGGGCATGGCGAAGTGGTGAAAGAGTATGTGAAGGAAACGTTATTAAAGCGTTCGGATTACCACTATTACTTAACATGGGCCCTTATTGGCGCCAAAATGTTTAAGCCAAGCCAAAAGCGCATATTGGAAATTGAAAAAGTCATTGAAAAAGGAGATGAAATCATCTCAGATTACTTTGAAAACAAAATTCTTCTCCTCCCTGTATACCATCGTACGGCTCCGCCGCACGGGAAATTGTATTCCGAGCTTTTTTCCGTTAAAAAGACATTTAAAAAATTCATGCCCTATGTTGCTTATGCGAATGTATGGGGATTGCCTTCCCTTACTGTCCCCGCCGGGAAGGATGAGAACGGGATGCCCATTGGCGTACAGCTGGTCAGCAAATCCGGAAACGAAGAACGGCTTTTTGCACTTGGCGAGCTCATTGAAGCCGAATTTGGCGGTTACGTCCGTTGTACGGCCCATGATCAGGAAAAAGACCGCTCTTGATTTTTGAAGGGACAAACTGTAAAATACACATTGTGTAAGAGTAAGTGTATATCTCGGTGCCTTCAGGCACTTGGAAAAACGCCTAAACACATTTATATCTTGCAAATATAAATCGATAGGTGGTATTTGACATGTCCAAAGAATACAGAGTGTTGCTTTATTATCAGTACGTGACGATTGAAAAACCTGAAGAATTTGCCGAACAGCATTTGAAGTTTTGCAAAGAATTGGGGCTGAAAGGCCGCATCCTTGTGGCAAAAGAAGGGATTAATGGAACGGTTTCCGGAACTGTCGGGCAAACAGACAAATACATGGCAACGATGAAACAAGATCCGCGATTTGAAGATATGGCATTCAAAATAGATGAAGCAGACGGGCATGCATTCAAAAAAATGCATGTCCGCCCGCGGAAGGAACTGGTGACGCTGCGGCTTAAAGATGACGTGGATCCCCGTAAAGTAACGGGCGAATATCTCAGCCCGAAAGAATTTTACAAAGCGATGCAGGATGAGAATACCGTTGTGCTTGATGCACGCAATGATTATGAATATGATCTTGGTCATTTCCGGGGCGCAATCCGTCCGGACATCAAAACGTTCAGGGAACTTCCTGACTGGGTGGAAAAACATCGCGATATGCTTGAAGGCAAGAAAATTTTAACGTATTGTACAGGCGGCATACGCTGCGAAAAATTTTCCGGCTGGTTGCTGAAACAAGGGTTTGATGACGTAGCGCAGCTTCATGGCGGGATTGTCACATATGGGAAGGATCCCGAGGTGCAAGGGGAGTTATGGGACGGCAAATGCTATGTGTTTGACGAACGGATTTCGGTTCCTGTCAACCGCAAAGAACATGTCATAGTGGGGCGTGACTATTTTGACGGCGAGCCTTGCGAAAGATATGTGAACTGTGCCAACCCGGAATGCAACAGGCAATTCCTTTGCTCGGAAGAAAATGAGCATAAATATATGAGAAGCTGTTCAGATGAATGCCGCGTCCATCCAAGAAATCTTTATGTAAAAGAACATCAACTGACTGAAGAAGAAGTTCAGGAAAGACTGCAAAAGCTGGAAGAGGAAAAAGCAATGTCTGTTTAATCCATTAAACCCGCCATCTTTTCCCGATGGCGGGTTTTCTAATAGAAGATCATCAAGTACAATATTTGGTATATACATATATATTTATGCGATAATGGGGATATTCGCGGACAGATAAGGAGAGGGAAACAAATGGTACAAGAAAAGTGGTTTAAAGCATTAACAGCCATTATTATGGTTTTCATCATTATTTATCTTGGAACAAAAATCAATTTTATATTCACTCCTCTTGTCATCATATTTCAATCGTTGTTTGCACCAATTGTACTGAGCGGAATTCTTTATTATTTGTTAAGGCCGGTTGTCAATCTCCTCTCCAAAAAAATGCCGCGGACCCTGGCGATCGTCATCGTATTTTTGGGGATTGCAGGCATCATGACAGGGGCAGTGTTTGTCATTGGTCCGGAATTGCAAAGACAATTTAATCTTTTAATTGAAAATATACCTGCTTACTCCGGCCATGTTCAGCAATGGTTTCATACCATGACGCAAAGCGATTGGTTTTTGCGGTTCCAGGATAATGAATATTTCTCCATTGAAAAGATAACCGATTATTTTGAACAAAACGCCAAAGGCATGCTACAAGACGCAGGATCAAAAATTGCAGGTGCTGTCGGTTTCGTTGCCAATGCAGTCATGCTTCTTGTACTCATTCCGTTTGTTTTATTTTTTATGTTGAAAGACGGAAAGCAAGCACCCACTTTCCTATTGAAAATATTGCCCAAAAAACACCATGAAGAAGCAGAAGACATTATAAAAGACATGGATAGCGCATTAAGCGCTTATATCCAAGGACAATTGATTGTCAGCTTCTGTGTGGGTGTGACAGCCTATATCGGTTATTTGATTATCAGATTGGACTATTCGCTTGTATTGGGGTTTGTGGCAATGGTAACAAACGTCATTCCGTTTGTCGGCCCGTGGATCGGAGCTTTTCCCGCTGTTGTAGTGGGGCTTTTGGAATCCCCTTTTAAGGCTCTTTTGGTCATTATTGTAATCGTCGTCGTCCAGCAAATTGACAGCAACATAACTTCTCCTCTCGTCATGGGGAAAAAGCTGAATATCCATCCGTTAACGATCATTTTTGTCCTTTTGATTGCCGGAAAATTTGGCGGTTTGATCGGACTGATTTTTGCTGTTCCAGTCTATGCCTTGTTAAAAGTAATCGTCAGCCATATGTATCGTTACATGAAACTCGATTAAATCCGCCGCAAGGCGGTTTTTTTTATTGTCATTTTTTTCTTTTATAAATACGGGCTGATTATCGCAAAATAGAAACGTTCATGAATACATTCTTAAGGGGGATCAACAATGACAGTAATCACAAACTTGAAGACAACACTGGCCGGTTTGAAAAGCGCACAGGCAAGCCTTGAAGGCTTTGCTTTACAAACAGATAATCAACAGGCAAAACAACTATACAAAACGGCTGCTCAACAAACCCAGTCTGTTATTGACCAATTGGAGCCAAGGATTCAAGACGTGATTCAAGAAGAACCGCAATATGGTGAGTAAATAGTAAAACGGGACAGAGTGGCCAACCATTCTGTTCCTTCCCACAAGAGGTGAAAGAAATTGACAGTCATATCTGACGTAAAAACGACACTTGCCACGCTGGAAGGAATCCAGGCTTCATTCAGCAAACAGGCGCTAACATCTTCCGATTCCGAAGCCAAAAAGATTTTCCATGAATGTATGCTGGAAACAGAGCCGATCATTCGTGATTTGCGATTAAGGATTGAATTTTTGAAGGCTGAAGAACTGCAATATAGAAAATCGTGAACAGGAGGAACGTTATTGGAAATCCCGGAATGGCTGAACATTATTTTGCGCTCAGTATTTTTAGTCATTTTTTTATTTTTACTGACAAAATGGCTTGGAAAAAAGCAGTTGTCCCAACTGTCCTTCTTCGAATACGTTGCGGGAATTACGATGGGCAGCATCGCTGCCGAGTTGTCAACCGGCTTGGAGCAAAACATGCTCCCTGGCATATACAGTTTGCTTGTTTGGACCGGAATCCCGTTTCTTGCGGGACTATTGGCGCTAAAAAGCAAGCGGATAAGAAATTTTATTGAAGGCCAGGAAATTGTAGTCATCAAGAATGGGAAAATTCAGGAAGATAACTTGGCAAAAGAAAAATATACGGTGGAAGAATTACTTCACCTTCTCCGAAAGAAAAACGCTTTTAATATCGCTGACGTTGAATTTGCGGTCCTTGAAGCAAATGGCGATTTAAATGTAATGCTAAAAAAAGAAAAGCAGCCTGTTACTCCCAAAGATTTGCAAATGAATGTTGCACCGGAGAAGGTTCCCGAAACCGTTATCCTCGAGGGAAAAATCATGGATTCAGGTTTGACGGCCAGCGGATTGACAAGGGAATGGCTGGATGTTGAGCTGAAAAAACTAAATGTGGCACTTGATAATGTTTATATTGGACAAGTAGACCCGTTCGGACAATTGGTTGTCGATATTTATGACGATAAGATTCAAATTCCCCAGCCTCAGGACAGACCGATGTTATTAAGCGCATTGAAGAAGTGCTGCGCCGACTTGGAGAAATTTGCTTTAGCAACCGATGATGAAAAGGCCAGGAAAATGTATGATCAAAATGCTAAGAAACTGAAAGAAATGATCCGCAAGTCGGAACATTTACTTCAATAGAAAAAAGGTCACCTGATAGAAGGGACCTTTTTTCATCTTTATTGCCGCCAATTAAGAATACATGGCTTCCACTTGTTTCTGTAACGGTTCGTTTTCCAAATATTCGTTATATGTCATCTGCTTGTCGATGATTCCCTTTGGTGTCAATTCAATCATTCGGTTTGCAATCGTTTCAATAAATTGATGGTCATGTGATGTAAAAAGGATGGATCCTTTAAAATGGATTAATCCATTATTCAATGCTGTTATGGATTCCAGATCCAAATGGTTGGTCGGTTCATCCAATAACAGGACGTTAGCTCCGCTAAGCATCATTTTTGAAAGCATGCAGCGCACCTTTTCGCCTCCGGAGAGGACAGAAGCTTGCTTCAAAACTTCCTCCCCGGAAAAAAGCATCCTGCCCAGAAATCCTCTTAAATAGCTTTCGGTTTCGTCTTGGGGGGAAAATTGTCTCAACCAGTCTACGAGATTTAATTCCACTCCGTCAAAGAAATCGTTATGGTCTTTCGGGAAATAGGCCTGTGAAGTGGTCACTCCCCATTTAAATGACCCTTCATCCGGTTCGGTTTCTCCCGCGAGAATGGCAAGCAATGCCGTTTTGGCCATCTCATTTTTCCCGATCAAGGCAATTTTATCGCCTTTATTCATTGTAAAACTGATATTGTCCAGTACATTTACGCCGTCAATCTTTTTGGAAAGGTTGTCAACAGTCAGCAAATCATTGCCGATTTCCCTGTTTGGCGTAAATGAAATATACGGATAACGCCTGGACGATGGTTTAATATCATCCAAAGTGATTTTTTCAAGCAGTTTTTTTCTTGATGTGGCTTGTTTGGATTTGGATGCGTTGGCACTGAAACGGGCGATAAATGCCTGCAATTCTTTGATTTTTTCTTCTTTCTTTTTGTTTGCTTCCTGTGCCATCCGCTGCGCCAACTGGCTTGATTCATACCAAAAATCATAATTTCCGACATAAATTTGCATGTTGCTGTAGTCAAGATCGGCAATATGGGTGCAAATTTTATTTAAGAAGTGCCGGTCATGCGAAACAACAATCAGTGTATTTTCAAAATGGATGAGGAATTCTTCCAGCCATTGAATGGCCTTGATATCGAGATGGTTGGTCGGTTCATCCAGCAGCAAAATATCCGGTTTGCCAAATAAAGCCTGGGCCAGCAATACTTTTACCTTATCGGCCCCTGATAATTCAGCCATTTTTTTGGAATGCCGTTCCTCGTTCATTCCCAGGCCTTTTAACAAAATGGCTGCTTCAGATTCCGCTTCCCATCCATTCAGCTCTGCAAATTCGCCTTCCAGCTCAGCCGCTCGCATCCCGTCCGCTTCGGAGAAGTCTGCTTTCATATATAAAGCATCTTTTTCCTGCATAATTTCGTACAGGCGTGCATGGCCCATGATGACCACTTGAATGGCCTCCACTTCCTCATATTGGAAGTGGTTCTGTTTCAACACTGCGATCCGTTCATTGGGAGCGATGGTGACAACTCCTGTCTGCGGTTCAATCTCACCGGACAATATTTTAAGAAAAGTAGACTTTCCCGCTCCGTTTGCCCCGATCAAACCGTAGCAGTTTCCAGGTGTAAACTTTACATTTACATTCTCAAACAGCTTACGGTCTCCAAAACGGAGACCTACATTACTTACCGTAATCAATTGTAATCAAATCCTTCGCTTGAAATTCCTACCCATTATAACACTTATAGAGGACGAAATATATGTGTAACATCCTCCTCTTGAAGAGATCTCCCATCACCGCATTTTGTTTTTTGATCCTCTTTATTTATAATAAATTTAACTTTTAAGCGAGACAGTAAATAAATCAAAAAGAGGGTTGAATATGGGAAAGCCTGCAATACTTATTGTCGAAGATGAAGAGAAGATAGCCCGGGTGCTAGAGCTGGAATTGTCTTTTGAAGGCTATGTTGTAGGAAAAGCGTTTAATGGTCACGACGGTTTAATGTTGTTTCGTGAACAAACATGGAATTTGGTCATTCTCGATATTATGCTTCCTGAAATGAGCGGAGTCGAGATATTGAGGCGAATCCGAAGCAGCGACAAGCAAACGCCTGTCATATTGCTTACTGCAAAAAGTTCTGTAGAAGATAAAGTATCCGGGCTGGATTTGGGCGCAAACGATTACGTCACAAAGCCGTTTCAAATGGAAGAGCTGCTTGCCAGAGTGCGTGCTGCCTTGAGGTCAGGCAAACAGCTATCAAATGATGCTGTCAGTGAAGGATGGATACAAGTTGGAGACTTGCGGTTAAACGAATTATCCAGAGAAGTAAAAAGAGGTGAAGAAACGATTCATTTGACACAAAGGGAATTCGATCTGCTCACCTTTTTGATGAAACATCCCCGTCAAGTGTTAAACAGGGAACAGCTGTTAAACGGGGTTTGGGGTTATGATTATTTGGGGGATACAAATATCGTTGACGTGTATATTCGCTATTTAAGAAATAAAGTGGATAAAAAACATCATCAGCCGCTCATCCATACGGTTCGGGGAGTCGGCTATGTATTAAAGGATTCCCAATGAAACTGCATAGTAAAATCAATTTATTTTCTGCTGTCATGTTTCTTGTTTTATTGCTGCTTATCAATGGTGCGATTTATTTTACCTTCAGCCGAATGTTGTATAGCAGTGAATTGGAAAGAATTGCAGGAGAGGCGAAGCAAACGGTCAAAGGGATCAACAGGGTGGAAGGATCCATTCCGGCTGATGATTTGCTAAGGGCTTATTTGCCGGTAAATGGCATGCTCCAAATCATTAAATCGGATGGAGCGCGGATTGCCTCTGTTGCGACGGCCGAACAGACTAAGCTCAGAAACAAAACCGTAAAGTATACGAATCATGAACAAAAGAAAATCACGGAATTTAACGGCAGCCCGTATGCATTTGTTTCCATTCCGATGATTTGGCGTGACGGGGAGGTCGTAGAGCTGCAATTGGCCGAGAGCATGGAAGTTGTTGAACACAACTTAAAAACTTTGCAGGCTGTCTTAATTGCTGTCATGATAATGGCATTCATTCCGGTCTTTTTATCGGCCCGCCTTTTAAGTAATTTTATCACTGCCCCCATTGCCTCCCTTATTCGGACCATGAGGGAGATTCAAGCAAGTGGCCGCTACAAAAAAATCGAACTCCCGAAAAAGTCGAAAGACGAGCTTTATCAAATGGGGGAAACATTCAATTATATGATGGCCCAACTGGAGGTTAATTACAAAAAACAGGAGGAGTTTGTAGAAAATGCCTCCCATGAATTAAAAACACCGCTGACTGTTATAGAAGCATATGCCGATCTTTTGCTCAGGAGGGGCAAGAATACGCCTGAAATTTTTGAGGAATCGGTGGAGGCCATTCATTCGGAAGCCCATAGAATGAAAAATTTGATCGAACAGCTCCTTTTGCTGGCCAAACACGAAGAACAATGGAATGTCGAGATGGAAGACATCGCTTTAAAACCTTTCGCTGAAGAATCAATCAAGTCATTTCAAGAAGGCTTTAAACGGGAAATAGAACTGTTTGTTGAATCGGATGCAACTGTAACAACCGACCCGCAAAAACTAAAACAGTTATTATATATATTTTTGGACAATGCGCAAAAATACAGTGACAAAAAAATCCAAGTTAACGTTAAAGTTCACCGCAATCAGGCGGTCATAGAAGTGATTGACTACGGTATTGGAATTCCCAAAGAGGAACTGTCCAAAGTATTCGATCGGTTTTATCGTGTCGAGCAGTCGAGGGCGCGCAAAACAGGCGGGTTTGGTTTGGGGCTCCCGCTTGCAAAGGAACTGGCTGAAGCAATCCACGCCGTAGTTAAGCTGGATAGCGAGGAAGGAAAGGGAACAACGGCACAAATTTGGCTGGGTGTGTCCGCTTCTCATTAAATTCTCATCATGAACTTGTATAATATATAAAAATGTATGGGGAGGTTCAAATGAAAAAGGTTAAAATGAGAGTATTCCCCATTGTCATTATGGCCGGAATCTTCCTCGGCTCGCTATTATGGCTGTTACTGGATAGGATAAAGCCTGCCGATTCTTTGGCTGTAACAGAAGCTAGAGAAATTGTCCAGGAAATGTATGGCGGAGAAGTTACCGAAGTCAGCGAATCAAAAGAATCATACCTTTTTACCGTTAAAACAGCATCAGGGCTTTATGATATCGGTGTTCAGCGGAAAAATGGGGAAATTTTACAAGTTCATTTGAAAAATCCGGAACGAAACGAACAAATCCTGTCTGAAGACGAAATAAAAAAAATGGTACACGATCAATACGGGGAAGAAATCACCCGGTTAGAAAAAAGACGTGAAGGGAAGCGTTACTTTTACTATGTTGTCCTGAATGATGGCCAGTTTGATCATGCGATAAAGGTGGACGCCCAAACCGGAAGCATCGCAGAGTCAGATCAAAAAATAGGCAACGGAATAACTGAAAAGGAAGCGGCCAGCATTACTTTGAAACAAGTAAAGGGCAAGGTGGATGATATAGATATGAAGGAGTCGGATGGTTTGAAGTATTTTTTAGTAGAGGTAGAGAGTGATCAGGATCAAGAAGCAACTGTTCAAATCCATGCCATTACAGGGAAAATTATATCCATCAGCTGGGATGATTAAAATGTTGTAACCATTTCTCATCGTTTTCTCATTTTAATATCAGCAGATCCTCATCTTTGGATCTTACGATAGGATCAGAGTAAAAAAAGGAGGAGGACTCAGACAATGAGAAAACGAAAAATGTTATTTGCAGGCATTGCCGGATTGGTGTTGTTGGGAGGTGCAATGGGAGTTGGAGCCAAGTCCAATAGCGGGGCCAAACATCCCGGCAATACAGGAAATGTCATTTCCACGGATGAAGCAACAACGATTGCACTAAATGAATCAGGTGGAGAGCTGAAAGACATTAAGCTGGAAAAAGAAGATGGCCGCCTCATCTATGATATTGAATTACTCAATGATGAGAAAGACCGTAACGTTGAAATCGAAATGGATGCAAAAACGGGCAACATTATCAAAATCGATCAAGATGACGATGACGATGAACCCGGCGTATCTGCAACAAACAAAGAAGCCAAAATCTCGCTGGAAGAAGCAAATGCTGCCGCTGTTACAGACACACCCGGAACAGTAGAGGATGTAGAGCTTGATGCTGGAGATGGTTATTATAAGATCGAAGTCGATACAGGCAAAAATGAAGTTGTTATGAAAGTGGATTCAGAAACGGGCAAGATCATTACAAAAGAGACTGACTGATTGTGATTCAATGGCTTTGACATATGAATGCATTACGACGTTTCATCATGAAAATCTCAAGAATAACGAACTCTTAGCGGGTTCGTTTTTTTAATGAAAAAGATTGAATAAAAGATGTTGAATCGGATAAAGCACATCGGAAAAAATTGCCGAACTGCGCAATTTTCAGGTTTTCGGGATATGTCGAGAATCCCCGAAGGAATCCATTTCCCCCTACATTTTTTTCTGGCGCAAATAGGGTATAATAGAAGTGACGAATAAGAAAGGGGATCTAGCGATCATGGCTTATAGAAGAGGGCCTCAGGAGCCGGTACCTGAAGAGGAAACGATTGTTTGGTCGTGTACGAATGAACAATGTTCTTGTTGGATGAGGGATGCCTTTTCTTCAGAAAATAAAACGATTTGCCCGATATGCAAATCGGAAATGGAGCAGGAAACGAGAGTTTTGCCAGTCATTACGTAATTTTTTAGACAATCCGTCCCGCAACTGGGGCGGATTTTTTATGATGATTCATTGAAAAAAAGAACGGCAAATTTGCTTTCAACATACATTTTTTGAGCAAAATGGGGAAACTCTTTAAGGAGAGTGTTGGAAGGAGGAGACTTGATCATGCATCAAGGCACTAGCGGCTTGAACATGCCGAAAGACCCAAAGTCATATTGGATTGATTCAACGAATATTCCTTCATATCCCCCGCTTGAACAGGATATGGAAGTGGAAGTGGCGGTTATTGGCGGGGGAATTACCGGAATTACGACTGCACATTTACTGGCAAAAGAAGGTTTCCAAGTGGCGTTGTTTGAATCTACCCGTCTGATGAATGGTACAACCGGGCACACAACTGCCAAAGTGACTGCCCAGCATGAACTGATTTATGATGAATTAATCAGCCACTTTGGTGAAGATGGGGCAAAACTGTATTACGAGGCCAATATGGAGGCCGCACATTTTATAGAAGATTATATTCAACAGCATCAAATTGACTGTGATTACAGGAAAGAGGACGCATACGTTTTTGCAACAAAAGAGGTAGACCGCCAAAAACTGGAAAAAGAAGCAAAAGCTTATGAGAAACTGGGAATTGAAGGCGGTTTTGTCGATGACATTCCCCTTCACGTTCAGACTGTTGGGGCAATTGTCATGAAAAACCAGGCACAATTCCACCCGCTTCAATATTTGGTCCATCTTGTTCGAAGCATGGAAGAAAAAGGTGTGCAAATTTTTGAAAATACAGTTGCGATGGGAATGGAACAAGGTGATCCTCTGATCATCCGGATGAGAAACAATACGAAGGTGAAAGCCAAATACGTTGTTTCTGCTTCGCACTTTCCATTTCACGATGGAAAAGGGTATTTCGCACGGCTTTTTCCAAACCGCTCTTATGTATTGGCTGTACGTCCCGGGGTGCCGTTTCCCGGGGGCATGTACATTACGGCGGGAAAGCCGGCGCGTTCCTTTCGGAGTGTAAACATTAACGGGGAAGAAATGCTGATGGTGATCGGCGACAATCACAAAACGGGCCAGGGAATTCCCGAAAAAGACCATTATGAAGCATTGGAACAAGAAGCCATCAATACATTTCAGGCCAAAGAAATACTGTACAAATGGTCTGCACAAGATTTAATCACACCGGACAAAGTCCCGTATATCGGGAGAATATCCCAAACCCAGCCCAACATGTTCCTCGCAACCGGGTTTCGCAAATGGGGAATGGCCCATGGCACACTTTCCGGCTTCATCATCAGGGATTTAATGATGGAAAGAGAAAATAAGTATGAAAATCTGTACACCCCATCCAGATTCAAAGCCGATCCCAGCCTGAAAAAAATCATCAAGGAAAACGTCAATGTTGCCGGTCAGTTGATTGGCGGCAAACTGGAACTTCCGGATAAAGAAATCAAGGATATTCAAAATGGCGAAGGTGCTGCTGTTTCGATCAAAGGAAAAAGAGCCGGAGCCTATAAAACACCGGAAGGAAAGCTATACGTTGTCGATACAACGTGTACTCATATGGGATGTGAGGTCAATTGGAACAGCGGAGAAACGACATGGGATTGCCCATGCCACGGTTCGCGATTTTCTTATGACGGACAAGTGATTGAAGGACCTGCAGATGAACCGTTGGCCATGATTGATCATGAAAATATTGATTACACTTCCTAGCAGCATTGGATAATTCATCCATGACTTTAACAGGATAACGATCGGGAATCCATGAAACAATAAAAGTGTTCAAGGCGAAAACTTTGAATGACCATATCCCGGAGGAGCTGGATATCCATGAGAAAAATGTGGGCTTCATTTTTGGCCACATTGGGAATCGGTGCGGCGATCTATGGCATAAGCAAATATCGGAATGGGAAATACTTGCGCCGTATTCAGGATTTGATGAAAGACGCAAGCCCCCAAATATTTAATAATCGAAATGCATTTGTTGAAATATCAGAAGAGCTGATGCCAAAGAAAGTGGCTATCCGGCAAAGAAAAGAAAGGTTGAATAACCCGGGCTAAAGTAAAAAGCACCCTGTTCATTGGACAGGGTGCTTTTTTGTGGATACAAAAAAGAATTGATCATAATTGCTGCAATTATGATCAATTCTTTATATTACTGCCCACTTTTTTGGTAAACTATAATCAAACAAAAAAAGAGTCTGGTGGTGCAGGCTTTGAAAGAGGAGAAAATCTTTCGGGATCTGATAAAGAAAAAAACCCGTTTTATTTTAGCAATTACATTATTTTTCATGTTTTTTTATTTCAGTTTGCCGTTGTTCATTTGGATGTTCCCGCAATTCATCGCAGATGGCGACGAAATTTCATCTCTTCCTTGGTGGTGGATTTTTGCTTTTTTGCAATTTTTGATGACATGGCTGCTTGGATGGTTTTATTGGAAAAGATCGAAAAGATACGATGAAATGATTGAACTGCTGAAACAGGGGAATGGGCAATGAACTTTACTTACTTTTTCTTTTTTCTTTGTATTATTGTATGTACGCTGATCATTACCCATTGGGCAGCAATGCGCGATAAATCAACGTCTCAATTTTATACGGCATCCGGCCATTTGACGGGGGTGCAAAATGGACTGGCAATTGCGGGAGATTACATAAGTGCCGCCTCATTTCTCGGCATCACGGGAACAATTGCCCTTCATGGCTATGACGGCTTTTTATATTCCATCGGATTTCTTGCATCTTATTTGTTTGTTTTATTGATCATTGCCGAGCCTGTTAAAAACCTGGGGAAATATTCGCTGGGAGATGTCATCTGCAGCCGCTTTCCAAGTGATAAAATCAGGCTGATGATGGCGGGAGGCACGTTTTTCGTTTCTTTATTTTATATGATACCGCAACTCGTTGCATCCGGGCTGTTGATTCGCTTGCTCCTTGGCATCGATTATTCGATATCGGTATTAATTATCGGAAGTTTAATGACTGTATATGTCGTTCTCGGCGGAATGGTGGCGACTTCATGGGTGCAAATTATCAAAACGATCCTGCTCATGTCAGGAACATTTCTTGTCTCATTGCTCGTGCTGGCACGTTTTGACTGGCAAGTAGATGAATTGATCCGACAAGTAAAATTGGGAACCCCGCTCGGAAACAGGTTTTTTGTGCCCGGAAATTTATTCAATGACTTTCTGGAAATGTTTTCATTGCAAATGGCGCTCATATTGGGCACGGCGGGTTTGCCACATATTTTGATCCGGTTTTTCACAGTAAAAAATACCGTGGAAGTAAGAAGATCTGTTTTAACAGCGACATGGATCATCGGTTGTTTTTATGTCATGACGCTTATATTGGGGCTCGGCACAGTGGCTTTGATCAATTGGGAACAGCTTGTTGCTTCGGACCCGACCGGGAACCTCGCTGCGCCGTTGCTTGCCAAAGAGCTGGGAGGAGACTTTTTGCTTGCTTTTATTTCTGCTTTGGCATTTACAACGATCGTGGCCGTTGTGACCGGCCTCGTTATTTCTGCAACAATCGCCCTGTCACATGATGTATATCATCATATCATTAAAAAAGGCAATGCAACGGAAAAACAGCAGCTCAGAATGGCAAAAGTGACAGCAGTAGGTATTGGCCTGGCAGCAACCGTTTTTTCCCTTGGCCTGGAAAACATCAACGTCACTTTCCTGGTATCCCTGACCTTTGTCATTGCCGCATCCAGCATATTGCCTGTCATTTTATTTACACTGTACTGGAAGCGCTTTAATGAAACGGGCGCGTTGGCCGGCATGCTTTGCGGGTTAATGACATCCATTATTCTTGTGGCCTTTGGGCCGCATATTATGAATGTCGAAAGCGGATGGATCGGAAGGGAAGCCTTGATACCGCTGGAAAACCCGGGAATTATTGCCATTCCCGCCGGATTTATCGGGGCGGTTGCAGGGACATTTTTATCACGGAAAAAGAAAGACGCACGCCAATTTTCCAGAACTTTCGTGCGCGCTCAGACCGGAATTGATACAAGGGGGCGTGGCTGGTGGGATTCTTGACGATGGTATTGGTACAGCGGCTCGGACTTTTATTAATATCCGCTTTTTTAGTTTCACGGATACCTGGTTTTAGATCCTTGCTGGACCGGGAAATGGATGCCAAAACAACCATATTGCATGCGGTTATTTACGGGTTGTTCGGTATTGTGGGTACTATATCGGGCGTCGTTTTTGAGGATGGAGAAATTGTCTCGAATTTTATCTTTTCCCCTGTTCAAGATGATCAATTGCTTGTCAGCTCAAGTCTCGTTCCCATTGTCATTGCCGGACTTTTGGGAGGGCCGATCGTTGGCATGGGGGCAGGATGGATTGCCGGCATTCATCTGTTTTACCTCGGCGGGATGGGGCATTTGGCAAGCTGTTTCGTCAATATTCTTACCGGGCTTCTGGTTGGAATGACCGCAAGGTTTTTTTCGCAGGAACGGGTCATTTCTCCATTGAAGGCGCTTTTTATCGGCATTTTTCCGCCTATTTTGCAAATGGGCGTTTTGCTCATATTTAACCCCCATTCCGATTTTATTTTAAATGTTGTCGATCAAGTGAGCTTGCCGCTTGTTTTTTCGAACAGTGTTGCCATTGCCATCTTTACGGCAATGATTGCTGCTGCCATCAATGAACAGGAGCGGGAGGCCGCATCGGAAACGAGACGGGCGCTCACCATAGCAGAAGATGCACTGCCATATTTAAAAAAAGAGGCACAAATCGAAATGGCCCAGGGGATTGCGGAATTGTTGTTTAAAAGATTGAAAGTGGCCGCGGTATCGGTGTCTAATTGTGAGAAGGTCTTGGCTTATGTCGGGCTTGGGGACGATCATCACAAGTATGGAGACCCGTTGGAGGGGGATATTGCCAAAGAAGTGATTCGAACGGGGTCAGTGAAAGTTGCCTACACGAAAGAACACATCCATTGCCCGCAGCCCCACTGTCCGCTTCAGGCGGTCATTGTCCTGCCGATAAAAGAAGCAAACGAAACAACGCAATTAATCCATTTATATTTTAGAAAGTCACAGCATATCAGGGCTGTTGAAATTGTGTTGGCCGAAGGTCTCGGCAAGCTATTGTCCAACCAGCTGGCGGTGGCGCGGTCCGAACAATTGCAGATGCTCATCCGTGACGCGGAACTTCGAAATATGGAAGCCCAAATTAATCCTCATTTTCTCTTTAATACACTGCATTTGATAGCCACTCTTTTTCGGACAGATCCCGAAAAAGCAAGGCATTTAACGGTGCAGCTTGGAAGTTTTATGAGATTTAACCTGCGCCTCGCCGCCAATTCTCTTGTTGAGCTGAAAAAGGAATGTGAACATGTGCAATCATATATAGCCATTATTCAGGCACGCTTTTTGGACCGGGTTACAATCAGTTTTTCACCTTATGAAGGAAAAGGGGAGGCCCTGATTCCCCCATCCACCATCCAGCCTTTAGTGGAAAACAGCATTAATCACGGATTAAAAAACGTGGCCAAAGGAGGCATTATACGAATCGATATGAAAGAGATGCATGGGAAACTTCGAATTACCGTGTTTGACAATGGGATCGGGTTTTCGAAAACATTGCTTTCCCGTGCAGGACATGCCCCCATCGAGAGCGAAAGGGGAGGAGGCACCGGCCTTTATAATGTGAATCAGCGGTTACTGGGCATGCTTGGTGCAGATTCGGGGCTTCATATTCGGAATCATCCCAATGGCGGATGCGAAGTGTTTTTTGATATTCCGCTCATCTTTGCAGAAAGGAGGAATCTGGCATAATGATAAGAGTAATGGTTGCTGAGGATGAGCGACTCGCTAGGGAGGAGCTCATTTACATGTTGCAGCAGGAGCAGGGCCTTCTTTTATGTCCCAGCGCAGAAACAGGCGAACAGCTTTTGGAACTATATGAAAAATATAAACCGGATGTTATTTTTTTGGATATCCAAATGCCGAAAATGTCCGGGGTGGATGTGGCAAAAGAAATATTTAATAAGGAAAATAAACCCCCGCTATTCATTTTTACGACTGCTTACGATGATTATGCAGTTGACGCTTTTGAAGTGGAAGCAGTGGATTATTTGCTAAAGCCTTATGATCAGGAACGTTTGAAGCAAGCGATCGAGCGGGTCATGCGAAGGATGAAACAAGAAAAGGAACATAGTCCCCAAAATTCGAAAACGGCATCCAAGCTGCTGATTGATGATGGAGAGCGTGTAGTCGTCCTGCCTCCGGGAACCATTTGCTACGCAACGAGGGTAGACCGTGTCGTGGAAATTCATACGAAGGATGAGATGTTTCACGGCAAAATGACACTTCAGGAACTGGAAAACAGGCTGAAAGGTTATCCTTTTTACCGTCCCCACCGCAGTTATCTGGTTAACCTGGATTTTATCCAGGAAATTAAACCGTGGTTTAACGGCGCCTACAATTTAATTTTAAAGGATGGGAAAGAAACAAGGATACCCGTAAGCCGCCATGCCCAAAAAAAGTTGTTCCAACTGCTTGAACAGCCGATGTAACCGTTTGCAAACGGATTTATGCCATTCGCGCAAAATTTCAGACAAATGACGACCATAATGCCCCTGCACCTCCTTTTTTGTTTATAGTTATATTAATCATATTTTCACAAATTTTTTAATAAGGAGGTGCAATGTAATGGCGAGCTACAGCAAGATTGCCAGGACAGAAGAATTTGCCGAGTTGAAGCGGTCCAAGATGATTTTTATTTGGCCGGTCGTCATTTTGTTTTTCTGTTTGTATCTTTCTTTACCGCTGATGGCTGCGTATGCCAAGCCGTTAATGAGTAAATTCCTCTTCGGCAATATTACTTTCGGCTATTTATACGGGGTGTCCCTCTATTTTGTTGCCTGGATACTTGCTTTTGTTTATTTCTTTAAAGCAAAAGCCTTTGATAAAAAAGCTAAAACACTGGTTGATAAATACAGACATCAAAAGGGGGCATAAAAATGGGGGCGCATTTGTTCGGTATTTTTTTATTTATTGCAATCGTTGGAGCAACAATCGGCATTACTTTCTGGGCGGCAAAGAGAAATAAAAGCACGGCCGACTTTTATACGGCGGGCCGCTCATTGACCGGATGGCAAAATGGTTTGGCCATTTCCGGGGACTACTTGAGTGCCGCATCTTTCCTGGGGATCGCCGGTCTGGTCGCACTGAATGGGTATGACGGCTTTTTGTATGCTGTCGGCTGGATGGTTGGTTATGTCATCGTTTTATACTTGGTGGCAGAACCTCTGAGGAATTCGGGAAAATTTACTGTAGCGGATGTATTGGCCTCACGTCTTAAGGAAAGGCCGATCAGGATGATGACTGCAACGGTTACGTTGGTTGTTACGTTGTTTTATATGGTTGCACAAATGGTCGGTGCCGGTGGAATCATCCAGTTGCTTGTCGGAATACCATATGAAATTTCGGTTGTTTTGATCGGGGCACTAATGATTTTGTATGTCATGATTGGCGGCATGCTGGCAACGAGCTGGGTGCAGATCATTAAAGCCGTCTTGTTGATGTTTGCCACCCTCGTTCTCGTTTTATTTGTAGCCATCCTTTTTAAGTTTAATATTTCAGGCTTATTTGGGGATGTTGTTGCAAAGAATGGGGCAGAATTCTTATCTCCGGGACTACTGTATAAAAATCCGGTCGATCTGTTATCGCTTGGGATGGCGCTTATTTTGGGAACAGCGGGACTCCCGCATATACTAATCCGTTTTTATACGGTTCCTTCCGCGCAGGAAGCAAGAAAGTCCGTTATATGGGCAATGGTTTTAATCGGCATTTTCTATATCATGATTGCACTCGTCGGATTTTCCGCAGCGGTTCTTGTCGGGCCTGATGCCATCCGGGCAGCGGATCAGGGCGGAAACATGGCGGCACCGCTTTTGGCACAGTACATTGGCGGGGGCGAAGGTACGCTCGGCGGAGAGATCTTTATGTCGCTTATTTCAGCCGTTTCGTTTGCGACGATTGTTGCTGTTGTTGCAGGACTCGTTATCGCGGGTTCCGGAGCTTTTGCCCATGACATATACACGAACGTGATCAAACGCGGAAAGGTCGACAGCAAAAAGCAATTTATGGTTGCCAGAAATACAGCTCTTGCCATCGGAGCCATTTCCATCGTACTCGGGATTTTGGCCAAAGGAATGAATGTTGCCTATTTGGTTGTCCTGGCTTTTGCAGTCGGTGCAAGCGCCAATTTGCCGGTCATCATTTTCTCTCTCTATTGGAGAAGATTCAATACAGCCGGGGCTATTGCCGGAATGCTGGCCGGAATGTTGAGTGCCGTAACGCTTGTTTTCATCGGGCCAAGTGTAATGGGAGAGAACGCCATATTCCCGCTCGCCAATCCCGGCATCATCAGCATTCCGTTGGGCTTCTTGACATCCATCGTTGTTACACTCATCACGAAGCCGGAGCCGGCAGCCGAGAAATTTGATGAATTGGATGTAAAATCGAATACCGGCCTGGGGGCTGAAGTCTGACACTCCGAGATCAGTCAAAATCCCTGTTTCCAAGGAAAAATTTCTTTTGGAAACAGGGATTTTTTTGCAGTTTTCCAATGAGAAGCCGGTTATTTTCCATTGACATGATCCAACTGTCTTTCCCGAAAGAATGAAAGATTGTAAAAAACGGCATTCCTTTTATGGTAAGCCATTTTTTCATAAGTGTTTTATTCTTGGCCATTGCTGAAATGTTCATTCACCTTTATAATAGATTTTATTAGCTTTTCGAAGCAGGAGGGATTTTGATTGCCAATTAATATTCCGAAGGAAATGCCGGCCCGGGAAATTCTTGAAAAAGAAAAAATCTTTATCATGGATGAAGAAAGGGCAAGTACACAAGACATTCGTCCTCTTAATATACTCATTTTAAATTTGATGCCCGAAAAAGAAAAAACAGAAGTTCAATTGTTGAGGTTGCTGGGAAATACTCCGCTTCAGGTGAATATCATTTTTTTGCACATGGAAACCCACCAGTCTAAAAACGTAAGCAAATCACATTTGGAACAGTTTTATAAAACATTTTCCGATGTGAACAAATATTATTTCGATGGGATGATTATTACGGGGGCTCCGATCGAACATTTGCCATTTGAAAAAGTCAATTATTGGGAAGAATTAAAGGAAA
Source organism: Siminovitchia jepli (assembly GCF_047228825.1). Lineage (NCBI taxonomy): Bacteria > Bacillati > Bacillota > Bacilli > Caryophanales > Bacillaceae > Siminovitchia > Siminovitchia jepli. The sequence goes on along the minus strand of NZ_JBFEGN010000001.1, from coordinate 18,525 downwards.
TCATGGAGTGGTCCAAAGAACACGTAACATCTGTAATGCATATTTGCTGGGGAGCGCAGGCCGCACTATATTATCATTACGGAATCGGAAAATTTGAATTGCCGGGCAAGTGTTCCGGCATTTATAAACATACGGTTTCCGATCAAAAAATAAAGCTTGTCAGAGGTTTTGATGATATATTCCTGGCGCCCCATTCGCGGTATACGAGTGTCAGCCGCAAAGAAATTGCTGACCACCCCGAACTGCTTTTGCTGTCGGATGGAGAAGCAGGGCCGTTCATGGTCTTATCAAAGGATGAAAAACACATCATGATTACCGGGCATCTTGAATATGATACCAATACGCTGGCAACAGAGTATGAGCGCGATATAAAAAAAGGATTGGACATTCACATCCCTGAAAATTATTTCCCAAATAACGATGCCAAAGAAGAGCCGGTCAACACGTGGAGATCACATAGCCATTTATTATTTTCAAACTGGTTAAATTATTATGTTTATCAGGAAACGCCTTACGAACAAGATCGAAAAGTCAAAATTGAATTTCCAACTTCTCTTTAATATTTCGGGGGATGCGTCCCTCGTTTTGTTTTTTTATGCTTTACTCCGCTTGCCATTTCATCTATGTTGTACATTCAACAAACCGGGCCAGTGCCAATATACTATTCATGTACCCGCAAAGTGAACTCGGAGGTGATGGCATGGCGGTCGTAAAGGCCAGGGAATCTGATATAGATTTGCTGGCAAGGCTTTTAAGAGCTGAAGCAGAAGGCGAAGGAATCCAAGGCATGCTGCATGTGGGAGCCGTCGGAATTAACAGAATCCGGTCAAATTGCTCTGATTTTGTTGGACTTAGAACCATTCCGCAAATGATCTACCAGCCACATGCATTTGAAGCCGTGATCCATGGCTATTTTTACCAAAGGGCAAGAGAAAGCGAAAGAAGATTGGCAAGAAGAGCTATTCGGGGAGAAAGGCAATGGCCGGCCAAATACAGCTTGTGGTATTTCCGGCCCACGGGGGATTGTCCTGCCCAATGGTATGGCCAGCCGCTTGTTGCCCGGTATAAATCCCATTGTTTTTACGAACCGACGGGTGAAGAATGCCCGAATATTTACACAACATATTAAAAGGTTATAAAACCCGCTGGCATGGCGGGTTTTTTAGAAACATACGACCAATTTTGCGTAAATACGATCCGAAAACCTCGAAATATGATCCAAATTTGATTCTATTCAGTCTTTCACTTTTGATGGGCTCTCTTCTGTCCCATTGTAAGAACGTTATGAAATTTACAGACTTTTTCGTCAGAAAATGATATATTAAAATGGAAAGGAGGAATATTGGTGGCGATCAAGTTTAGAATGGAACGCGAAACATTTTCGTTTTACGACGGCGCAGGAAACAAAATCGAACGCAACACGGAGGTGCGGTTCGATCCGCTGACAGGTGAAACTTCCCGGCTTGTTTTTGACCCCGGCCTAAACATCACCCCTTTGGATTATACAGAGGCAGCAGAACAATCAGGGGGTGCCAAATGTCCTTTTTGCCCGGAAAACATACTGAAAATGACTCCCGTCTTTCCGAAAGAAGTGGCAGAAACCGGCCGGATTGTAAAAGGAGAAGCAACTTTATTTCCCAACCTCTTTCCATACAGCAAACATAATGGCGTTGTCGTATTTTCACGCCAGCATTATGTCCGTTTAAAAGAATTTACACGTAAATTGATAAAAGATGCCTTTATGGCTGCACAAGCGTACATACAAAGGGTTGCGTCCCTGGATCCAAAAGCAAGATACGCTTCCATTAACTGGAACTATCTGCCAACATCCGGCGGCAGCATTATCCATCCGCATCTGCATGTCATTGTTTCTGAAAGCGGAACGAACTACCAAGCGTTGACATATACAAAAGCCGATCAATTTGAAAAAGAGACGGGGAAAGAATATTTTAAAGCCCTTTATGATGCTGAAAAGGCTATGGGGGAAAGATGGATTGGGGAAAAAGGAAACGTTGCCTGGATGCATGCTTTTGCACCGAAAAGCCACCATGATTATGTGGCGATTTTTAAGGGTTCGCATTCTTTTGATGCCATTGCAGAAGATGATTGGGGTCATTTTGCCGCCGGTCTTCAGGCTGTTTTTGTCTCCATGCTGGAACAGGGTTTTTCCAGCTTCAATTTCATTTTATCGGCCGATCCCAAAGGAAAAAGCCCGATCCATGGCAGGCTGATTCCCCGGTTAACGATTGGCGCATTACATACAAGCGATATCAACTTCTTCCAGGCGCTGCATCAGGAACCGCTTGCATATAAAATGCCTGAAGACGTCGCTTTAATGGCAAAATCCCATTTCAAGGAACAAGTATGAAAACGGCAGTCTGGGTCTATGCGGCTCAGGCTTTTTTTGTCTTCTTTAAATGATGGATAATAAAGGAGTGGGGATCGGCAAGTTCGATTTGGCTGCTGTAAAGCGCCGTTTTTAATTGAAGGTTGCTTTTTTTATTTTTTAATAATCTTAAAATATCCTCTTCGGGATTCCCGGCTTTATCCCAATTGCCAAGATGATGCACCAATCCTTCTTTTTTTAAAAACTGCAAATTTTGTTCCTCCTGTCCTGGCAACGCGTCATATACGAATATGGGCAAATTTTTAATCAGGCATTCGCTGATTGTAACACCGCCAGGTTTCGTGATGATCGCGTCTGCATCCTCATACAGCCGATTCATGTCCTCTTTTTTTTCAATGTAGGGCAAAGGTTCGATGTTCGGATGATTAAGTTGTTGAATAAATTGATAAAGAGTTTCATTCATCCCGCATAAAATTTTGTACTGGATATGGCCAGACGGGCGCAGCCTTGCAATAAACCGGCGAATGGAACCGGCCCCCATATTCCCCCCGCTTATTAAAACGACTCGTCTGTCTCCTCGTTTCTTGTTTTGCGTTTGTAAATGAAACACCGGATCAACCGGAATTCCCGTAATAAATATTTGGCGCTGGCTGATGCCCCGGCTGGCCAGGTAATTTTTCATTTGAATGCTTGGCACGAAATGGTAGTCAATCCCTTCTCTGCCCCATATGCTGTTGACAAAATAATCCGTATATACATTGATGGCCACCCCATCCCAAAGCGCCATTTGCTTCAGTCTGGAGAGCAAATAAGACGGAAAAGCGTGTGTACAAACAACGGCATGTGGTTGTACCTCTTGTATTAACCGTTTCATTTTTGTTAAAAATAACAACTCATATGTAACAAATCTCTTTGCTTTTTTGCTGTTTTTAACAGCAGTAAATTTGTATAGAGAGCTGTATAGGTTTGGAAAGTGGTGGATCCAATACAGGTACACGGAAGACACAACACTTTCAACCTTTCCGTAACTGAAAGATAATGGATCCACCTTTTTACATTGAATCCCTGGATCGCTTTTTTCCAATTGTCTTACTAAAACATCGGCAACGTGGTGATGGCCGGAAGGGATATTTAACAAAGGCAAAAACAGGATGCGGAACACATGTATACACTCCCTATCCAAATCAATTTTTCCCCCTTGCCTGTCCAACTATATTTTTTCTTCTTCCGACAAAAATATGCTGCCCGCCATGCCAAAAAAGGGGGTGGGTCATCATGACAGAAGGGTACGGAAAAATATCAGCTTCCATTTCCACTGCCGTCAACATCGGATGTTGATACAGTAAGATATATTTGTCAAAATGAATATCCATATATTACTGGTTAAAACTCCTTTCATTTCCCTTTATAATGGGGTGATGAGAGGAGGTTTGAAAATGATGAATTTTACTGTCATGATGGCCCCATTCATCGGCTATTTTATTTATAAAGGATATCAAAATACTCATTCTGTAGTGATTAACCAAATTCAAATAAATAATGATGCTCCTGCCCAAAAAGAGAATAAACACGAACTGCGAATTTTGCATATTTCCGATTTGCATCTGGAAAATATCTCTGTTTCACCGGAGAAGCTATACGAAAGTGTTAAAGAGCACGCCATTGATCTCATCGCTGTCACTGGCGATTTTTTAGACCGTAAACGGAGTATTCCCAAACTTATACCTTATCTGGAAGTGCTAAACAAATTGAATCCATCCTACGGGTCCTATGCCGTCTTTGGGAACCATGATTATGTATTGCAAGATCGATACTTTGAACAACTTAAGGACGTTCTGAATGCTTATGGATTAAAGACGCTCCAAAATGAAAATGACCAGATTCATATAGGCAATAAACGCATCAATATAATTGGCATCGATGATTTCAGTACGAACCGCAGTAATTTGGCACAGTCATTTGAAGGATTGGATGCGGGGTATAATCTTGTTTTTACCCATGACCCGAATATTGTTCTCTCAATGAAAGATTATCATTTCGATTACTTGCTTTCCGGCCATTTTCACGGAGGACAAATTCACTGGCCGAAGCCATATCATCTTGCAAAGATGGGTAAATTAGTTAAAATGAATATGATTAAAGGGCTTCACCGCTATAAAAATAGGCTGTTTTATATTAATGAAGGGCTGGGTCAAACAGGGGTAAATATCAGGATAGGAAGCCGGCCTGAAATTACAATCCACAATGTCAATTTACCGGAAAATGCTGCTTCTTCCATTAAAGCCGGGTAGATTTCAAATGGTTATCTATCCGGGGTATTGCCACTTTCAAAAAAGAACAGATAAATGATCGAAACAAACTCTATGCTATTGAAATGTTCTTCTTTCAGTCATTCAGATCCCCCCAAGAAAGCCATCAGTTCCCCGATTCCTTCCGAAGTTCACCCGGGACAGCAGTCTTTTGACCTTCAAGATTTTTCCCCCTCATTTTTTGGAAGAAACTTCTTCACCAAAACGCGTCCAAGTGACCGGATTGTCCATTTTAACATTTTTTGGTCACTTAGAACCACTCTATGTGACCCTAATGACGGATTTTGCCCTTTTTCGGTCACTTAGAACCTTTCTGCGTGACCAGAACTAACAAGTTACCCTTTTTAATAGTACGCTCAACAATAAAAAGACCGAAGAGCTGTCTTCGGTCTGTCATGATGGCAATTTACGATCGACTGGCATTCATCCCGGTATTTCAATGCCGGGATGAATGCCAGAAACATAGGAGAGGTTTCAGTTTTTAATGGAGCCATCCTTTGGGGCTAGCCAGAATGCTGCAATTACTGCACCAATCAAAACGATAAAAGGGGCATAAAAGATAAAAAAATTTTGCATGAGAGGACCCTCCGCTTAAGCTTTGTTTTTCGTATTGCCTTTTACATAATTTTTATCAAACAAGAACAGCCGCAATAGCAAATACAAGGATGGGATCAACAAGCCGAGCCCTGCAATAAACGCAATGATGAGTGCAATGGCCATGGCTTCATTTGTAAAACTGTCATAAAGCGTCAAATGCGGATAGAGCAGATACGGATAATGGGAGATGCCATATGCAAAAAATGCAAGGGCAAATTGTCCCACGAGCAGCCAGAACGCCCTGCCGTAATGTCTTCTTTTCCAAACGAGCCATATCGTATTCAGAAACAGCAGAAAAGATAGGGCAAACATCCACCATAAATCGAGCATTCTATCAAAATGTTCCATGTTATGCCCCCGAAGTTCCACGATGATTCCGGAGGCTGTAATGATTAGAGGCAGGGACCAGATGAGCGCATACTTGCGCATCAATTCCGTCGCCTTTTTGTCATTGGCTTTATTCGCGTACCAGGTGAGAAAAACGGCTGATATATATAGAACTGCTGCTACACTTAGGACGACGATGCTCCATGTGAGCGGGCTTTTGAAAAGGGCGACGTAATCGAGCACCGGATGTCCATTTTCAATGGATACGAACCCGCCTTCGGAGATCGTAAGCACAATCGACAGGGACGCCGGGAGGAACAGGCCCGATAGTCCATACATAAATGAGTAGCCTTTATGCCCCCGCGAACCATATGTTTCAAATGCATAGTACGAACCCCGGACAGCCAGCAGCAGTATGGAAATACTGACGGGTATAAGCAGGGTCGTTCCATAATAGTAGGCCGTCTTCGGAAAAAAACCAACGATCCCCACAAAAAAGAAAACGAGAAAAACATTCGTGACTTCCCAAACAGGAGACAAATAACGCTGAATAATATTAGTTAAAATATGCTGCTTTCCTGCAAATAAACTGTATGCGTTGAAAAATCCCGCTCCAAAATCAATGGAAGCTACGATCACATAACCGAACAGAAACGTCCAAAGCACCATGATCCCGAGAATCTCCAGATTCATTGAACGACACCGCCTTTTTCCGCTTTACGGTCCGCCAGCTCACGTTCAACCGGATTGCTTTTGAACATCCGGCTTAAAATGACGACACTGCCGATTCCAAGAACGACGTATAAGCCTGCAAATAATAGGAGCATTAAATCAACCTGGCCGCTCGTAGTGGCTGCTTCAGCCGTACGCATGACACCACGGAGGATCCATGGCTGCCTGCCGACTTCCGCGAGCCACCAGCCAGCCTCGATTCCGAGGATGGATAACGGCCCTCCAAGAACGATCAGCCAGCGAAACCATCTTGCATGAATAAAAGACCAAGCCCGTTTTGACCCGACCCAAAAGATGAAGGACAAAACCATCATCCATACACCGATCGTTACCATGATGTCAAAAAGATAGTGAATATATAATGGAGGGATCTCGTCTTCTGAAAATTGATCCAGGCCGGTCACTTCGGCCGAAGGTGTCCCATGTGCCAAAATGCTGAGTGCTTTTGGAATTTTAAATGCATATTTGACTTCCCCGTTATCGAGTGTTCCATACAGGATAAGCGGAGCTTCCGCTTCTGTTTCAAAATGCCACTCCGCCGCCGCCAACTTCTCCGGCTGATATTCTGCCAGGTATTTTCCCGAGAAGTCGCCTATTACGGCGGTTGCGATCGAAAAAATCAAGCCAAGTTTCATTGTTAAATAAAGAGCTTTTCTATGATAAATATGATCGGAGCCTTTCAGCAATCTGAAACCGGCAATGGATGCCAAAATAAATGCGGATGTCATAAAAGCACTTGCGACAACGTGAGCCGCCTTCGTCGGCATGGCCGGGTTGAACATGGCGAGGATCGGATTGATGTTTACGAGTTCTCCATTCACCATGTCAAACCCTTGCGGCGCATTCATAAACGCGTTCACGATTGTGATAAACACGGCTGAAAAAGAAGCGCCGATGGCAACCGGAATAAGGAGCAATAAATGTTTGCGCTGATTTTCAAATCGGTCCCATGTGTATAAATAGATGCCTAAAAATATGGCTTCGAAAAAGAAGGCGAATGTTTCCATGAATAAAGGCAAAGCAATAACGTTGCCCGCCAGTTCCATAAAGTTTGGCCAAAGCAGCGATAATTGCAAACCAATGGCTGTACCGGTGACAACACCGACCGCAACGGTAATAACGAATCCGCGTGTCCACCTGCGTGCAAGCAAAATATAATGTTCATCGTTCTTTTTGATGCCGACCCACTGGGCAATCATGATCATTAAAGGAACGCCAACACCGATGGTGGCATAAATAATGTGAAAAGACAGTGTCAGTTCGGTCAAAACCCGGCTATAGAACAACGCATCTTCATTTAGCAATCTCATTCACCCTTTCCGTTTATCCAAATATCCGGCCGAGGAGTGATAATAGCATGACGATCGCAGCACCAAACGCAAGTCCGATCAAATAGCGCTCATGTTTTTTATACATAATTCTTCACCTCTAACCTTATAATACCCTCTTTTTATCTATGTAAACGGGCGTTATGTGGCAAATTGATATCTAGTTTATGATAAAAAGATGAAAAACAAAATGTGTTTCAATGAAACGAAAAGAGCCGAAATACAGATAAATTATACTAATATAGTGATATTCAAAACAGCCGCTCCTCGTCTTTTGGAGCGATGACGAGTAATAAATCTCCAGTCATATGATCAAGTAATAAGATCTGTTTCAGCTCCTTATAGTTGGTCATAATACATGTCCAAATCTATTGTGATGCATTGATTTTTTCCCAAACATTACGTCCCGAAGCTTCATACTGAATGAGAACCCTGCCACACAGATTTTACAGGGTTATTGATCCAACGCAGGAGCCGGCATAAATTTCCGATACAGCCACTATATTAGTAAAGGCAGATATCAAAGAACCGTTTAGGGGGTACATGTATGGGCCAGCATTACCGGGTTGTCATTATTGGCGGCGGCACCGCCGGAATCAGTACTGCGGCAAGGCTGTTAAAAGAAGTAAAAAGCCTGTCGGGAGAGATTGCTGTTATTGATCCGGCTGACAGGCATTACTATCAGCCGCTTTGGACTTTGGTCGGCGGCGGGGCTGCCAAAAAGGAAGATACGGTCAGAAATATGGATCAGCTCATTCCGGCTGGGGCAACTTGGATTAAGGAGCCGGCTGTTTCCTTTTATCCGGAAGAGGATGTCATTCAGCTTGCGAATGGCTCCAAGGTTTCCTATGAGTATTTGGTTGTTGCGGCCGGTATTGAGATTGACTGGAACGGAATCAAAGGGTTGAAGGAATCTATTGGTAAAAATGGAGTTTGCAGTAATTATGCTTATGATTACACGGACTATACCTGGGAAGCCATTCGACGTTTCCAAGGGGGAAATGCGGTCTTTACCCATCCGGCAACGCCCATTAAATGCGGTGGTGCACCGCAGAAAATCGCATACTTGGCGGAAGATTATTTTACCCAAACAGGCATCAGGCATAAAACGAATGTCATTTTTGCCTCAGCCAACCCGGCCATCTTTGACGTTGCAAAATACCGGAAAGCGCTGGAAAAAGTATTGGAGCGCAAAAAAATCGATGCCCGGTTCCTGATGAATCTGAAAGAAATACGCCCCGAAAAAAATGAGGCGGTATTTGAACATGTTGAAACAAAAGAAGAAACGGTCATTCACTACGAAATGCTGCATGTCACGCCGCCGATGCGGTCACCATCCTTTATCAAAAACAGTCCCATTTCGGATGAAGCGGGCTGGGTCGACGTTCACCCGCATACCCTCCAACACACAAAATATGAAAACATCTTTTCTCTTGGCGATTGTTCGAACTTGCCAACATCCAAAACAGGCGCTGCCATACGCAAGCAGGCTCCGGTTGTCACTGAAAATATCATTTCAATGATGAAAGGAGGAGTGCCTGCGGCAACATATGACGGATACACTTCCTGTCCGCTTGTAACAGGCTATAATTCTTTAATACTCGCTGAATTTAATTACGATAAAGAGCCGGTTGAGTCATTTCCCGTAGACCAGGCAAAGGAAAGAAGGAGCATGTATATCCTGAAAAAAGACATCTTGCCCATTATGTACTGGAACGGAATGCTGAAAGGAACAATGTAATGCAGAAAGGAGAACGGCAATGGCCGAGACGGTCGTTTCAAACAAAGAGTGGTTTGATCTCAGTGATCCAGGCACCGTGGAAGCGTTGCAAAAAATATTGAATCAGTTGCCCGAAATGGCTGATCGTATTGAAAAAATCAATAAAGCCGCTTCTTTTGCTGAAACATTGGTAAAAGACGAAGAGACGTTACACAAAGTCAACTTGTTTTTGGACCATTCCAATCTGGATATCAAAACCATTGCAGCCGTCATCCGTTTACTTGAAAAATTGCCTTTTCTTGTGGAGCTGGCGGATAAGATTGAGAACCAGGCAAGATTTATCGAAAGTGTCCTGAAGGATGAACAATCGCAGGGCTATTTACAAAGAAATATGGAAGAGTACTTGTCTCATGCCACTGATAAATGGTCAGAAGGGAAGCAGCTTTGGGAACAGGTCAAAAAAGATGCCGAAGGCAACGAAAAGCAAATTACCATTTTTACCATCATGAAATGGATGAAAGAGCCGCAAGTTCAAAGGTTTTTATCTTATGTGCAGGCATTGATCCATGCGTTTCCGTCAAGAGATAACGGAAAGGAAGTGTAAAATCCTTGTTCATGCGATATTTTTTTGATGAATATCTTGCCCATGCCTCATATTTGGTGGGCTGTCAACAAACAGGGGAGGCCGTTGTCATTGATCCGTCAAGGCATATTGAACCGTATGTCAGGGTTGCCAAGCAGCAGCATTTAACATTGACGGCAGTGGCAGAAACGCATATCCATGCCGATTTCGTTTCCGGTGCCCGTGAGCTGGCGGATCAATATAACACAACGCTGTATGTATCGGGTGAAGGCGGAACACATTGGCAATACGGAAATCTCGACCATGTAGACCATCGGCTTGTAAGAGAGGGGGATGTTCTGCAAATAGGGAACCTTGAAATAACAGTCATCCATACCCCGGGGCACACACCCGAAAGCATTTCCTTGATATTGACAGATACATCCGGAGGAAAAGAGAAACCGATTGGTATTTTTACGGGTGATTGGGTTTTTGTCGGAGATGTCGGGCGTCCGGATCTTTTAGAAGCGGCGGCCGGAATTGAAGGAGCGGCCATAGATGGGGCGAAAGCCATGTTCCGTTCACTTGAACGGTTTAAGGCATTGCCGGATTATTTGCAAGTTTGGCCCGCCCACGGTGCCGGAAGTGCTTGCGGAAAGGCTTTAGGTGCCCTCCCGAGCTCAACGGCCGGCTATGAAAAAATGTACAACTGGGCCTTGCAATATGACGCCATTCATACATTTGCCAATGATTTAATCGCAGGCCAGCCGGAACCTCCGCCCTATTTTTCAATCGTAAAACAAGTCAATCAATCAGGCCCCCCATTATTGAAACATCTTTCCGTTCCTGTAAAAGCAAGCGATGCAGGCTCTTTATACCGCTGGCTGAAAAAAGGTATTGTCGTCGACACAAGACCAGCGGGTGATTTTGGCAGCGGGCATGTTCCAGGATCAATCAATATCCCATTCAATCACAGTTTTGCCGCCTGGGCAGGCTGGCTGATCGATTATAATAAACCGTTATTTATTTTGGCCGATAACGGGGATTTTGAAAAAATAAAGCAAGTGCTTGCATCGATCGGCATCGATTCCATTGCAGGATATATGAATGTTCACACTGCATTAAGAAAATATTTGGAATTGGAAGCATATGACGAAATGGAGCCCGAAAATATTCAAAAGAGTTCAGACTTTGAGAAACAAATCTTTCTTGATGTCAGGAGCCAAGAGGAGTGGGAGCATGGACATATTGCCGGTGCGCTTCACATTCCGCTCGGGCAATTGCCCAAACGGCTTAATGAAATTCCGCATGATATTCGAACGGTTGTCTATTGCGCGTCTGGTTCCCGGTCGGCAATTGCTGCAAGCATCTTGCAAGCGGCCGGATTAAAAGAGGTAGTGAATTTGTCTGGCGGCTATCACAAGTGGAAACAGGAGGCAGAAGCTTCCGTTTAAAAAAACGCTTTATGGCCATTACATTATCGTTGGTGTTTTTGCCCGGCTTTTTCTATTTTTTCAAATCCAAACATATTGAGCATCCATTTCGTATCTTTATCCCAAAGAAGGTATAATCAAATAAGTTACGATTTGCGTACGGACAATGCCCGGGAGGTTTGTAAATGGAGATTCGTTCCTTAAATGTGGGCCTGCCCCAGCTGGTCAGTAATCAACAGGGTCAAGTTGTAAAATCAGGCATCCGAAAAAAACCGGTTGAGTCTGCATTTCTTTCGAAAAGCGGATTCCAAGGAGACGAAGTGGCTGATCAAACGAATCATGGCGGAGATGATCGGGCCGTCTGCTTTTACCCGTATGAACATTATGAGCAATGGAACGAGTTGGTCGGCAGGGAGCTTCCCATACCGGCTTTTGGCGAAAATATTACTATCGCACAATGGCCGGAAACCGAAGTGTATGTGGGAGATATTGTAGAAATAGGCGAAGCTGCCGTCCAGATCACTTATGGCCGGATACCCTGCAGCAAAATAGATATTTTCAACCGTGTAAATGGAATGTTTTATAAAGTCATTCAAACGGGAAAAACCGGTTACTTTGCCAGGGTGCTTAAAGAGGGAAACGTCTGGGAGGATAGCCCGGTTATATTGGCTGAACGCTTGGGATCATCGATCACAATAGCGGACTTAAACCATTTATTTTTCTTCGACCGTACAAACAAGCCTGAATTGGAAAGGGTAGCCGCCATCCCGGAACTGGCAGAAGATATGCGCTCGAGGCTGAAGCAGTTGCTTGACAAAGTGAAAACACAAAAGTAATCAAAAAGCAAATGGAAGATCCTTTCCCGTCACTCACTGGGAATAATCAGCCGGTGTTCCTGCTTGCACGCTGCGAGAGGGACCGATGGCTCCGCCTCAAACAGGAGGTTCATTCCCCCGCATTTTACTTTTTATGACCACCTTTGCTTTTCAACGCAAAGTCATTGACCCTTGACTTTTTGCGTGAAATTTTCCATAATATTTTACAAACCATGAACGTTAACGGAGGGCCAGTAAGCGGATTTTTCTGTGCAAGAGAGCGAAATTTATAAGCTGGAAGATTTCGCCACAAGAAAGCCGCCGAACCTGCCTCCCGAGTCCCGTGCAAACACGGGCGCATCCTGGCGTTATCAGGCAAAGTGGAGTGCATTGGCACTCAAATAATGGTGGTACCGCGGAAGAAGGCTCTTTCGTCCTTATTAAAGGATGGAAGGGCTGTTTTCATTTATGGAAGGATCATGCAATAGGAGAAGGATTATGAAAAAGAAAAGAATTGTCGTAAAAATCGGGAGCAGCTCCTTAACGAATGAACAAGGGGAAATAGATCAAACAAAACTTATGGACCATGTATGTGCATTGGCGGTATTGAAAGAGGCCAAGCATGAGGTCATATTGGTTTCTTCCGGTGCGGTGGCAGCGGGTTTTAAAAAACTGGGATATCCGACCCTCCCTGTTACAGTAAAAGGCCGCCAGGCAGCAGCAGCCGTCGGGCAAAGCCTCCTCATCCAATTATATACAGAAAAATTGAACGAGTTTCATATCGTTCCTGCCCAAATCCTTTTAACGAGAAGCGACTTTGCAGACAGATCACGTTTTCGGAATGCATTTGCAACGATCACGGAACTGTTGGAGCGCGGCTTACTGCCGATTATTAACGAAAATGATACGGTTGCGGTGGATGAGCTGACATTCGGAGACAATGATATGCTGTCAAGCCTTGTCAGCGGTTTTATCCATGCGGATATGCTCATCATTTTAACGGACATCAACGGTCTATACGATGCAAATCCGCAGACGGATCCGAATGCAAAAAAGTTTGACCGAATAGAGGAAATTACTGACGAATTGTTAACCTTGGCAGATGGAACGGGCTCCAAAGTGGGGACAGGGGGCATGAAGTCCAAGCTGTTGGCGGCAAAAACGGCCCTGTCCCTGGGGGTTCCTGTTTTTATCGGCAAAGGGGAAGGAAAGGAGAAATTGATCCAGATTTTAAAAGGGGAGGGCAATGGAACTTATATTACGAATAAGTCGCTCGGCTCCATTAATGCGAATCGGCAGTGGATCGCTTTTCATTCCGAGACTTCCGGAAAAATCTACGTCGACGAAGGAGCGGAGGAAGCCATTTTATATAAAGGCAGCAGTTTGCTTCCTGCGGGCGTTTTCCAAGTAAAAGGGACGTTCCAAAAAGGGGATGTCGTGGAGGTGTTCGGCACAAGTGGTTTGATTGGCCGGGGTGAAGTGGCGTATTCATCGGATGAGCTAAGGGAGTTTATTCAAAATAAACGATCAAATCCAAAGAAAAGGACAATGATGCCGGCCACCGAGGTCATCCACAGAAACCGCTGGGTGAGTGTTTAATCAATTTTTGGGGGGATAGAGCAATGAGTACAATCGAACAAGGAACGGCAAGTGAAGTAAGAAGAAAAGGAAAGGCCGCAAAGGCTGCAAGCCTAACGATGGTGAATTTGTCAACGGCAGAGAAAAACAGGGGATTGGCATTCATTGCAGACCAGCTGTTGGCACATAAAAACTTCATTTTGGCGGAAAATGCGAAGGATTTGCAGGATGGAAAACAAAACGGTTTGTCTGACGCCGTGCTTGACCGGATCATGCTGAATGAGAAACGAATCGAGGATATGGTGCACGCTGTCAGGCTTTTGATTGAATTAAAAGATCCGATTGGTGAAACGTTGGAGACGATTCAAAAAGATAACGGTCTGCTGATCAAGAAAAAGCGGGTGCCGATCGGTGTGATCGGCATGGTGTACGAAGCGAGGCCCAATGTGACCATCGATGCGGCCACGCTGTCCCTGAAGACAGGAAATGCCGTGATTTTAAGGGGGAGCTCTTCTGCGAAATATTCCAACATGGCACTTGTCCAAGTCATTCAACAAGCGCTTGAAGAAAGTGGCATTCCAACAGATGCTGTGCAATTGATCGAGGATACGAGCAGGGAAACGGCGAGAGAACTTTTCCGGTTAAACGAATATTTGGATGTTTTGATTCCGCGGGGAGGCAAGAACCTCATTCAAACCGTCGTTCGGGAATCTACCGTGCCGGTCATTGAAACGGGTGCCGGAAATTGCCATGTTTATATTGATGAAGATGCTGACAAGGCCATGGCTGAAAAGATTGTCTTGAACGCAAAATTACAAAGACCTTCTGTATGCAATGCCGCCGAGTCCATATTGATTCATGAACATTGGTTTCAGCAAAACGGAAATGAACTTTTGGAAAAGCTTGCGGAACATCATGTGGAAATCTGCGGGGATGAACAAGTCTGTTCCAGCTTTCCAAAAGCAAATCGGGCCACTGATGAAGACTGGGCAGCCGAATATTTGGGCCTGAAAGTAAGTGTAAAAACCGTTCAATCTGTAGATGAAGCTATTAACCATATTAACGAATACGGAACAAAACACTCGGAAGCAATCGTGACAAACAATGAAAACCATGCCGGGAAATTTTTAAACAGTGTCGACGCTTCATCTGTCTATCACAATGTCTCCACCCGTTTTACGGATGGCTTTGAATTTGGCTACGGCGCCGAAATCGGCATCAGCACACAAAAATTGCATGCCCGGGGCCCCATGGGATTGGAAGCTCTCACTTCAACCAAGTTTTACATTTATGGAGATGGACAAATTCGGGAATAAAATGCTTAAATAGAAGAAAAGAAGATCATGAGAGAAGGAGATTGTGCCTTGAATAATTATCAAATTGACATCGAACTTTGCAACAACCGAAAAGAAAAACCTTCGTTTTCAAACCTCCAGTTTGGAAAAACGTATACGGACCATATGTTTGTCATGGATTACACGCAAGGTCAAGGTTGGCATCACCCCAGGATCATTCCTTACCAGCCGGTCACGCTTGATCCCGCGGCCACCATCTTCCACTACGGACAAACCGTGTTTGAAGGGTTAAAGGCATACTTATCGGAAAATGAAGAGGTCTTTCTTTTTAGGCCTGAAGAAAATATAAAAAGGTTAAACAGATCATGCGAACGTCTGTGCATTCCGCCAGTTGATGAGGAAATTGCCCTGGAGGCTTTAAAGAAGCTCGTAGCGATTGACCGGGACTGGATTCCCAATGTTGAAGGGATGGCCCTCTATATCCGTCCGTTCATCATCTCTACGGAGCCGAATTTGGATGTCAGTCCGTCAAAATCTTATAAATTTATGATTATTCTTTCTCCTGTCGGAGCTTTTTACAAAGAAGGAATGAATCCTGTTAAAATAGCCGTTGAGCAAGAATATGTCCGGGCTGTCCGGGGCGGAACGGGCAATGCCAAAACGGCCGGGAATTATGCCGGAGCCATGCTTGCCCAGGAGAAATCCGGAAAATCCGGCTATTCACAAGTGCTGTGGCTGGACGGAAAAGAAAATAAATATATCGAAGAAGTCGGCAGCATGAACGTATTTTTCAAAGTAAACGGAGAAGTGATTACCCCGGCGCTGAGCGGAAGCATATTGGAAGGCATCACGCGGAAGTCCGTCATTGAATTGCTGAAACATTGGAATGTTCCTGTCTCGGAACGGAAAATATCGATTGATGAAATTTACGATGCCCATCAAAACGGGCAGCTCGAAGAGGCGTTTGGAACCGGTACGGCAGCGGTTATTTCGCCTATTGGCGAGTTGCTTTGGAGAAATGAAAAACTTGTTATCAACAATGGAAAAACGGGACCGTTGGCCCAAAAAATATATGATGCATTAACCGGCATTCAAACAGGCAAAATGGAAGATCCGTTTGGCTGGAGAGTGACAGTGGAATAACGAAATCAGCGGGGGCTTTCTTCAAGCCCCCACTGATTCAAATTTGAAGCAATCAGGCTTTTATTGATAGTTGATCTTTTACCGCCAGTTAATGCAGGAATAAAAAAGGCTCTTACAAGCTGAAAATGGGCTTGGAGGCTTTTTTTCTTTCATGGGAGGGTTTATATTGGAACCGATACCGGACCACTTAAAAGAGGATTTGAACGTACTATTCATTGGTTTTAACCCAAGTATTCGATCCGGTGAAACAGGGCACCATTATGCGAATCCGACAAACCGCTTTTGGACGATCCTGCATCAGTCCGGGTTTACCGAAAGAAAATACTCGGCAGAGGAAGACTACAAACTCCTTGATTTAGGTTATGGTCTGACAAATATTTCAGCAAGGCCAACGAAAAATGCTGCGGAAATTACAAAGGAAGAATATGACACAGGGAGAAAGGAGCTCATTCGAAAAATTCGCATATATAGGCCGAAGATCGCCTGTTTCGTCGGAAAGGGAGTATATGAGCAATTCAGCCGGAAAAAGAATATTCCGTGGGGGATCCAAAAAAGTTCCGTAGTCCCTGGCACGCTTGATTTTGTGGCCCCTTCATCCAGCGGGCTGGTCCGGATGAAAACCGTCGAAATAGCCGCCATCTATCGTGAATTAAAAGAATTGCTTTCGCAAATGGAAAAGTAATTGCCCCATCTGAACAGAAGCCGCAGGCCCATACAACGTAATGGAAAAGACTCCTTCGTACAGCCCCATGTTCAGGCCGCTTGCATTTAACATGCATCAACAGTGCTATACAAAATATGTTAAAATATAACATGAATAATAATAGAAATAAGGTGATTCATGTGGAAACATCAGATAATAATCGGCAGCTTCCTCCCAAAACATGTACAATTGAAAGGCTTGTTACTGTAAAAAGCGATGTCGAAAAAGTCATTAAAGGAATAAAAACCGCAACCCGGAGAAATGGAAGATATGCCGACATTGGTGAAATTATGGATTTGGATGGCCATCAATTTGTCGTTCATCATGTGTATTCCCAAACGCTTGGTGAAATGAATGACGAGCACGCCAAACAAGAAGGCTATGAAAATATGGAAAAGTATAAAGAAAGAATTTTAAAGCTGCATCCGGGCATGCCATGGTCTCCCAAAATGAAGGTTTGGGTCCATGAATTTGCTCCATTGCAAAAATGATGCCCCAAAAAAGCCACAATGGTTTACGAACTGCTGCTTTATATTCATGTTTTCAGCTCAATATTGGCTATAGGTCCGTTTTTCGCATGTTTTTTGATCATCAATAAACTTCAAAGTGCAGATGAAAGACAAGAGTCTGCCTGCATCGGGCTCTTTTCCTCGGTGATCAGAATGGTTAAACACGCAGGCCATGTACTGGTTCTTTCCGGGTTTTTCCTTATGTGGAAAGGCGGTTGGTCATGGAAAGAACCCTGGATTGCATTGACCCTTATCGTGATGTTCAGCTCAATTTTATTCCTGGCCCGTGCTTTTACACCTGTATTAAAGGAATTTAATGATCGGCATCGCGAAAAAAACATACTGATAAAAAAATTACAGCGTACACTGTGGGTGTATATAGGATTATTAATGATCATGTTATGGTTTATGATCACCAAGCCATCATTTTAACCCTCCGGATTTTTCTGGGGGGTTTTATCGAGGCACCGTCACATTCGGAAAATTTGCAGACCAAGCAATATTAACCAATGAACCGGCTTTGTTCCTAAGATTATTGTGACAAACAGGCCTCTCTGCCCGTTTTGCAAAGTAATCTCATCCATGCATGGTTTTTCGCATTGGCATCGGATATGATAGGTTTATTTAGCATTTCGGGTAAATTAAAAAGAATGGGAAATAATAATTCCCATTCCAGGGAAGGAGGTTTTTTTGTGGACCGTAAAAAAGAAAACATGAGACATCAAACTAAAAATGAAAATGGGCCGGCAAACCACGAAAGAAAAAAACGCAAGTCAGTCCAATCCGAAAAGATCCGCTACAAAAACGCCGACGACGTGTACGAATGAGAAAAACACTGGCGCGTCTTTCTGGGAAGTTTAGAGGGAGGTTGGAATTTGATTAAATTGGCGAATTGCCAATTTATTTTAATGGTTTAGAAAACCCCTGGCTATGCCGGGGGTTCCGGAGAGCTTATAGCGTGGTAACAAAAAAACCTCACTTCATGGTAGGATAAAGTTGGTTTCCCGACCACTTCATCTCGCCAAGAAGGAGGTATGCCCTAATGAAGGACATGAACAGTTTAGCACACACAACATGGAATTGTAAGTATCACATAGTCTTTGCCCCAAAATACAGAAGGCAGATTA